>JAFXLR010000052.1 GCA_017531065.1 Bacilli bacterium | reverse complement strand
GTCATAGACAGGGTCCTGGAACGAATAGAAGAACTTCTTTTTGTCGTGCTCATAGTGGAGAGGAGATTTCTTGGTGATCACATTCATCTCGATGAGTTTGTTGAGGATGTAATCAAAGTCGCCAGTAGGGGACTTCATCTTAAATTCGTCTTTGAGCTCACCATAATGGGCGAATTGATGCTTCGCTAAAATGTTTAAAAGCGTGTCCGCCTCGTACTTTTTGGCGAAAGACCCATGCAAATCCCCCTCAATTTTGGTTCTGAGAGGTGAATCGATGTACAAAAGAAGGTCCTTAAGGTTCTTCGCAAAGCCCTTTTGAGGTTGAATCATCGCGTTATAAAGAGGAAGACCTCCAAAGACGGCATAGTAGGAAATCTTATCGTCGAGTAAAGCGGTGGGGTAAAAAGAAGAAGCGGTTAAGTAGTTGAATGGCTTAAGTTCAATTAGCTCATTGAAGAAGGAACCAAAGAAGTCGTTGTTTGCGTTATACCCATAAGTGGAGGTAACTCCGACGAGCTTGATGTTGCCATATTTGGAAAAGCGGTCCTTGAAACTCAAGAAGAAGGCCTTGATCTCTTGTCCAACAGAGAGAAGTTTGGCAAGGTCATCGATGACTAAAATTATTTTTTGATTGACGGAATTTTCGAAGATGAATTTGATGAGTTGCGAGATGTCGTTTGTGGCAGGTAATTCTACGTTAGGGAAGGCCTCAATGCACTTGGCTCTGATGTGCCTAAGAATCGTGTCCTTATTCTCGCTTTCTACATGGAGATAAATCTTTGTGGCCAAAACGCTTTTGCAAGCCGTATGGACAAGGGAACTCTTACCGACGTTTTTGTCTCCGTAAACTAGGAAAGCACCATACCCGTTCCTGTTTAAGAAACTTTTGAATTGGGCGATCTCATTCTGGCGTTCTTTAAACATAAAATACCTCCATAAAATCTTAGTGGAAAATTATCGAGAAAGCAATTTGACAAAGGAAAATAATCTTGTCAAAAGGATTTCTGCGAATAATTTCCGTCTTAGCCCTGTTGTTATTCGACAGATTTTGTAAAGAAAATTTTGATGTTTTTTCTCCTCAACTAAAATAAGGAATTCCAATAAATTTGTAAACTAAAAACACGTGCAAATCGCAAAAATATTGGGCAAAATCGACGTATTTTTACATTAATAATAATTTAAGGATATATTTTGTGGTTTGAGGGCCAAAATCTTTTACTCTTTTCCCATTTCTTTATTTTTTCTTTAGACGATAATATTCTAGTCAAATCATTTGGAGGATTTATAAATGAACAAGATTGCCATTCTCATTGACTCAACCGGCGACCTCAATGCCGAGCTCCGTGAAAAGTATGGAATCGATGGCTACTGCGCCATGCACATCAGCTATGATGGAAAAGAAATTCCAGCCTCCCTTGACTGGGATGCCGGCGTTCAGCCAGAAGAACTTTATAAGGTATTAATTGAAGGCAGAAGAATCTACACTTCCGCCGTTACCGTCCAGGAATACGAAACCCAATTCACGAAATATCTCGATCAGGGAATGGATGTTTTATACATCGCCTGCTCCAGCGGCCTTAGCGCTTCGATCAACGTCGCCCACCAAGTCGCTGACAGACTCAACCCAAAATATAAGGGCAACAAAGTCGTTTGCATTGACTCTTTAGTTTCTGGTTATGCCCAGGGTCTTATGGCCATCAAAGCCAGAGAGCTTGCTAACGCTGGCAAAGACGTCGACGAGATTGGCGCTTGGCTTGAAAAAGAACGTCTTAAATTCAACCAAGTCGCTTCTTGCGAAACCCTTAAGTATCTCAAAGCCGCTGGCCGTGTTACCGCTGCCGCCGCTTTCTTCGGAAACCTCTTTGGTGTCAAACCAATCCTTATCAGTGATGTGAAAGGTCATAACTTCGCCGTCAAGAAGGTCAAAGGCCGTCTCCCATCCCTTAAGGAAGTCGCCAAGATGACCGTCGAATTATGCGAGGACATCGAAAACAGCACCATCTACATCGGTCACATCATCGATCCAGAGGGTGCCGAGATGCTCAAACAAGAGATTCTCAAGCTTGCCAAACCAAAAGATATCTATGTTGGCATGATCGGACCTATCGTCGGTGGTTCTACCGGTCCTGGAACCGTCTCTGCCTATTTCTATGGCAAAGAAGTCACCGTCTGCGGAGACAAATAAATCACTAACCTCTTTCTAAGAGAGGAATTTACGTATGAAGACTATTACCGGAAAAACCTTTTCAGAAATGGTTCTCAATGGTTATCGTGACCTCAAGAACCATTATGAGAAAGTAAATGATCTCAATGTTTTCCCTGTCCCAGATGGAGACACCGGAACCAACATTGCCGCCACTTTAACGGGTGGCGTCAACGCCATGAAGGATGCCAACTTCGATTCCATCGGAGATGTAGCTGAAAAGCTCGCTGGTGGCATGCTTTTAGGCGCCCGTGGAAACTCTGGCGTCATCATCAGCCAGTTCTTCCAAGGAATCTCTGAGGCCCTTGCGAGCCTCGATACCGCCAACGTGACGCAGTTTGCTAGCGCCCTCAGAAGCGGAACCTCAAAAGCCTATGAAGCCGTCGTTCACCCAGTCGAAGGCACAGTCCTTACCGTCGCCCGTGAATCGACCGTCTATATCATGGACAACCTTTCTCACATCAACGACTTCGAAACCTTATTCGAAGATCTTCTCCGTGAGATGAGACTTTCTCTTGATAGAACCCCAGACCTTCTCCCTGTCCTCAAAGAGGCCGGCGTCATCGATAGCGGTGGTGCGGGTCTTGTCTACATCATGGAAGGTATGGGCAAATACATCGTCGGCGAAGAAGTCGCCGATGCTGAATTCAATGGCCCAACCAACGGAGTCGCGACCGATGAGAAGATCCCATTCGATGAGAATTCCGTCCTTGATTACGGCTACTGCACCGAATTCATCCTTCAGCTTCTTGTCTCAAAGTGCGATCCAAAGACCTTTGACCTCAAAGAGATGAT
>JAFXLR010000051.1 GCA_017531065.1 Bacilli bacterium | reverse complement strand
TTCCTCTCTTCATCGAGAAGGGCGAAAAGGTCATGGTCGATACTGCCACTGGCAAATACGATAAGAGAGCCTAACGATGGTATTAACACTCGATGTTTGGGTTTTCGTCCTTTCGTTGATTGGTGTCCTCATCGTCGGTGGAGTTGCAGGTTTCTTCCTTGCTCGTTATCTCATCAAGAAGAACCTTGAGAAGAATCCTCCAGTTACCGAGAAACAGGTTCGCATGATGTATGAACAAGGCGGCCGCAAACTAAGCGAGAAGCAAGTTCGCGCTATCATGCACTCAATCAACAAGAATCGTTAATAGAAAGAACTATAAGAGTCACAGAAATGTGGCTCTTTTTATTTTTTTTCTGAAAAATCCCATTTTCTTCTCTATATAGATAGTGGAGGGGGATTCGAGTTAGCTTTCTCGGCCGAGTATCGCCGCCATAGGCGGTGACAAAGCAACTCGATGAATATTCCCTGTAATAGCCAATCACTATGACAGTATCCGCTTGCAAGCGGGCTGAGCCGAAAGAAACCTCCTAGTTCTTAGGCTTGATTCTCCGCGTGCCTCTTCTTGTTCTTGTTATCGAGCGTACTCTTTAAAGGGATGTGCCCTGAGATGTCGAAACAAGAGAGAAGAGGTGCGTGGACCATATCTTCTTGGTATAATTTCATTCATGAAATACAACCCTTGGAGAACTTCGCAATCGTATTCCTTCTATCTCGTTAGCGTTCTATATATCGCTAGCATGGTAGTTGTGTTTTCGCTTGATCTTCTTACGAGCACTCCGATCCTTTGGGCGTATGTCGTGATAGCAACGTTAGGGGAGCTCTATTTTTTGATTATCTTCTTCGCTGATTGTCTTTCTTTCTGGAAAGGCCATGGGCTAACGATCACCGAAGAGAATCTGGCATTCTACGACGATGTCAAAAAGGAAAAGGTAACTATAACTACGGATAGTCTTCTAGAGTTCAAATACGAGAACAGAGGGAAGATACATTTCGCCTATAAAAAGCATGGTAGAAATGAGTTCTCTTTCGTGGCTCAGGTATTCACGAAAAAAGAAAGAGACTTCTTAGACTCAATTATCGCTTCCATCTACCGCAAAGACGCAAAGGTAGAACTTCATAAGTAAGTGTTTATCGAAAAAAAATGTGCGGCAGTGGTTGTCGCACATTTTATTTATCAGAAAACTAAATATCTACTAATTAATTACTTCCATTCAAGAGGTTTCTCTTCGCCTTTCTTGATACGGGCGATATTGGAAGCGTGGCGGATAACGAGGAGCACGTAAACGATGACTTCAGCAACAAGCATTTCCCATCCGATGCGGACGCCGCCAACTAAACCGAAGTCCCAAAGGATGACATTGAAGAACTCTGCATGAGTAACCGCATCAATTAAATAGAAGAGACCGCTGATGCTGATAAGGACAGCTCCTGAGAGGAGTGAGGCCTTGGACATAACTTTCTTAAAGACAACAAGGAAGATAGTGAAGAAGACGGCTAAGGAGATGATGAATCCGAGCCAGCTCGATCCACCGAAGATAGCCATGAAGCAGGCAACGGCTTTGCCGCCTTTAAACTTGAGGAATGGCGAGAAGCAGTGGCCGAAAGCAGCAGCGACACAGACTAAGTAGTTATAAAGAACGCCGTTATCGAATAATTCAGCAAGGTTGATTGGGCCAAAGTGGAGGAAGAGCCAGACAGTCCAGAAAGCCAAAACGGTTTTAGCGATGTCGAGAACCATGACAAGGATGCCAACCTTCTTGCCTAAGACACGGCCGGAATTCGTTCCTCCGGAATTGTGTGATCCGTAGTCACGGGGATCAATTCCGAAAAAGACTTTTCCAACAATAACGCCAGTAGGAATACTACCGATAAGGAAGCCCCAAACAAGGCAGCCTAAGACAACAAGAATATTCAATAAGATGTTCACGGTTCAATCTCTCTTCAAAATGTGCCTATTATTTTGATAATAGCCCTACTTTTTTAAAAGTAAGTTTGCTATAATACACTACAACAGACGTATTAATAACTCCAGCATTATTTAGACTTATGGCCGACACAAAATACACTGCTAACGACATTGAATTATTATCGGAGCTTGAAGGTGTCAGGAAACGCCCTGGCATGTACATCGGTTCTACCAACTTAAATGGATTACACCACCTTGTGTGGGAAGTCATAGACAACTCGGTTGACGAAGCGGTCAACGGCTACGGTAAGAAAATCACCGTCACTTTGATGAGGGACGGATCTTTAATGGTCGAAGACGAAGGCCGTGGTGTTCCAGTCGACATTCATAAGGAATCAGGAATCCCAGCTGTTCAGCTTATTTATACGACTCTCCATAGTGGTGGTAAGTTCAACAGCAAAAACTATAAGACCAGTGCTGGTCTCCATGGCGTCGGCGCTACCGTTGTCAACGCTTTAAGCGAATTCGTCGAAGTTACCGTCTACCGTGACAACCAAATCAGCCAGATTACTTTTAATAATGGCGGTCACTTGCAGACCCCTCTTCACGTACTTGGTCCAACAAATAAACACGGAACTACCGTCCGTTTCAAACCAGACCCATCCATTTTCCCTAATACCAAGTTTAGCTATGAAACCATCGCTTCAAGGTTAGAGGAAAAGAGTTATCTTTTGACCGGCGTTCATTTTGTTATCAAAGATCAAATCACCGGAAATACGCACGACTACTATACCGAACACGGTTTACGCGAATACGTTCAGACCTTAACCATCGATAAAACGCCTATGGCGGATGTTATTGATTTGAGCGATAACTCCAACCCAATCCAGGTCGACATCGCTATGAGATGGTGTGTCGCAGACTATGGCGAGAACATCTATAGCTATGCTAACGACGTCAGAACCGCTGATGGCGGTACTCATGAGACCGGCTTCAAAGGCGCTTTAACTAAGATCATCAACGACTGGGCAAGCGAAAACGAGCTCATCAGAGGCAATCAATCAATCGATGGCAGCGATATCCGTGAAGGACTTACCGCCGTTATCTCTGTTAAAGTCCCAGAAAACAAACTTGAATACGAAGGACAAACCAAAGGCAAACTCGGAACTCCTGAAGCGACAGCTGTTGTCAGCAACGCTTTAGCGAACTTCATGCCATACTATCTCACCGAGCATAAAGACTTTGCGGTCGCTCTTATCAAGAAGTGCGCTCAAGCCAAGGAAGCCCGTGAGGCTGCTCGTAAAGCTCGTGAAGCTGCTAGGGGAGCCAAGAAGAAAGTCACTGAGATGATCATCAGCGATAAACTCGCTAGTGCTCAGAGCAAAGACTATAAGAACAACGAACTCTTCATCGTCGAGGGTGATTCCGCAGGAGGAACCGCTAAGAAAGGCCGTGACAGAAGCCACCAGGCCATTCTTCCATTACGTGGCAAACCTTTGAACACGCATAACGTTTCCAACCAGGAAATCATCGATAACCTCGAATTCTCAACCCTTATCCAGACCATTGGTGCTGGCTTTGGCGATGAATTCAATCCAGATGCGAGTCGCTATGGCAAGATCATCATCATGACCGATGCTGATACCGACGGCGCTCACATCCAAATCCTTTTGCTTACATTCTTCTACAACTACATGAAGC
>JAFXLR010000050.1 GCA_017531065.1 Bacilli bacterium | reverse complement strand
TTGAAATCGACGCCGCCTCAAACAATGGCGTTGATCAAGTCCGTGACCTCATCGAAAAGGTCAGGTACGCCCCAATCAAAGGAAACTACAAAGTCTATATTATCGACGAAGTCCATATGATGACGATCGGCGCTTTCAACGCCCTCCTCAAGACCATCGAGGAACCACCGGAGAACGTCATCTTCATCCTTTGCACTACCGAACCATTCAAGGTTCTCCCGACCATTCTTTCCCGTTGCCAGAGATTCGATTTCTCGAAACTCTCCTATGAGGAAATGAGCGAGAAATTGCACGAAATCCTCGACAAAGAAGGCACGAAATACACCGAAGCAGGTCTCAAGACCATCATCGATTTGGCTGATGGAGGTATGCGTGATGCGCTTTCCATCCTCGACCAAGTTCTTGCTTTCAGTAACAACGTCCTTCACGAAGAAGATGTCCTTGCCATGTATGGCTTAGCGAGCATTGACGAGAAGGTTGACCTTATCCTTTCTATCAAGGAAGGCAACGTCGCCGAAGTCGTCAAAAAGAGCGAAGCTTATCTCGCTGGCGGAATCGATATCAGAAGACTTGTCTTAGAGCTCATCTCTTTGCTCAAGGATCTTCTCATCTATGAAAAGACCAACGATGTGACTCTTATGGAGAAACTCGACAAGGAGAACGCTGACACTTTAGCGAAGAACCTCTCCCCTGCCGATTGCAATTCCATGATTTCCGCCCTCATTGATGCGCAGAACAATTTCAAAAACGTCTCTGACATCCGTTCGCTCTTTGAACTCACTCTTCTAAGAATGGCTTCAAGTGACAACCCAGCCCCTGCTCCTGCTCCAAAACCAGTTAAGAAGGCTGAACCAAAACCAGTCGAACCAAAGGTTGAGGAACCAAAGCCAGAGCCTGTTGCCGCAGAACCAGTTGTTGAAGATGAACCAGACAGCCCACTCTTTGATTTCATCAAGGAGAACCAATATAGCCCGGATCCAAAAAAGAAGGGCGAAGTCCCAGATTGGCTTGTGAGCAAAGACGAGCCAGAAGAGGAACCAGCTCCAGAGCCAAAGAAACCGGAGCCGGTTAAAGAGGATACGATCATCCGTTCAACCTCAATCGACACTTCGAACATCTCCCATTACGAAATCGTCACAAGCGGAACCAACTTCGTTCTTTCCGAAGAGCAGATCTTCAACATCTCTGTTCTCGCTTCTAAAGAAGAAAGGTTATCTCTCAAAGAGAAATGGCCACTTCTTGAAGAGCTCAAGATGGATCCAAAGTTCGGCAAGGTCGCAAGCCTCCTCAGTGATGCTTCCCCATTCTGCCTTTGCAAAGACGCCTTGGTCCTTGCCTATCAGCATAAGAACCAGGCCGACAAAGCCAACTTGGTCAGCAACCAAGCAGCCCTAGCCGATCTCGTTGAAGCTATGCTTGGCCGTAGGGTGTTTGTCTATGCTCTTAACCCAGATGACCGTATCAAGGTCCGCACCTACTACTACGAGAGAGTCCAAATGGGCCAGGTGCCAAACAAGAAAGACATAGTCTTACAATTACCAGTGATTAAATAAGGAGAGGTAATAATATGAATCCAATGCAGCAAATGTTAGCTAATGCTAAAAGAATGGAACGCGAGCTTAAGAAAGCCCACGAAGAATTAGCCACCAAAGAGTTTGTCGTCAAGAAAGCCGGCATCGTCGAAGTCACCATCATGGGCGACAGAAAGATCAAAGCCATCAAGATCGACAAAGACGCTCTCTCTGCCGATAACGAAGAGATGGTTGAAGAGACCCTCGCCATGGCCATCAACGAAGCCTATGACAAAGTCCAGGCTGAAAGCGACGCCATCGAAGAGAGAGTCACCGGACAAAGAGGAGTCCTCGGATTCTAATGAAAGAACTCCGCTCTTTGACCGAATTAATTGAGTCATTCAGCAAGCTTCCCGGCATCGGCGTCAAAAGCGCTGAGCGTATGGCCTATGCCGTACTTCGCATGAAAGAAGAAGACCGGGATGATTTTGTGAAGGCCATCAAAGACGTTTCCTCAAACATCCATCCATGCCCGGTATGCGGACTATATACCGAGGACGAAAAGTGTGAAATCTGTGCAAATCCCGCACGGAACAAGAAAACCATCTGCGTCGTAAGCGAAGCAAAAGACGCTTTGGCGATTGAGAAAATGAATTCCTTTGATGGAGTTTTCCATGTGCTTGGAGGAGTCGTCTCCCCTAGCCACGGAATCGGACCTGATGATCTGAACATCAAGTCTCTTCTTGATCGCTTCAAAGAGAACGAAGCAACTGAAGTCATCATTGCCACTAACCCAACAATCGATGGCGAGACCACCGCTTTATTCATCGCCAAAGTCCTTGATGGCGTGGTCCCAAGCATCACGAGATTAGGTTATGGCTTACCAATGGGCTCATCCCTTGATTATGCGGACGCTTTGACTTTGTCAAAAGCATTCGAAGGAAGGAAGAAGATCTAATATGTTCATCACATTTGAAGGCGGAGAAGGCGCAGGCAAAAGCACCCCGAAGACACAGCGATAGCAAGCCGAGCCTGGCACATGGGTGAACGTCTGTCCTTCGAAACGCAGTATGCCGCCATGGCTGAACGGCTTGCCTGCCATGACGCAGGCATCGTTGATGAGGAACTTCACGGGGAAATTGTCTGTCCCATCGACTACGAAGTCATAGTCCTTGATAATATCCAGGGCATTGTTTGCCATGAGCAAGTCTTGTATGGCATTTACCTTTACGTTTGGGTTGATGGCAAGCATCTTCTCCTTTGCCGACAGTACCTTGGCAATGCCCACATCTTTTGTAAAATGGATTACCTGACGCTGCAGGTTACTGAGGTCAACCACATCTCCGTCGATGATGCCAATCTCCCCAACGCCAGCGGCTGCGAGGTATAGTGAAACAGGGGCGCCCAAGCCACCGGCACCCACCACGAGCACCTTGGCATTGCGTATCTTCTCCTGCCCCTCTACGCCAACATCCTGCAACAGAATGTGGCGTGAATAACGGTTAAGTTCTTCTTCTGTAAAATCAAACATATTAAACAAATATTCTATTTGTACTAAAACGAAACGTGGCTACGCCACTACGAAAACGAAAGCTACTGTCC
>JAFXLR010000049.1 GCA_017531065.1 Bacilli bacterium | reverse complement strand
TTCTTGGGCGTCGACACTTCCTTACCCTTGCGAAGCAGCGAGGCAAAGATCCACATGACGACAGGTGTCAGCACGATGACGAAGAACGGGTCGCCCTCTGTAAGGGTAAGAAGGAGTTCGACAAGCGTCAGACCCTTAAGGAAAAGGAGGATCGCCGTGAGATGGACCGCGCGATGAAAGTCTTTAAATAGGTTCAGGGTTAATGGTTCATGGTTCATGGTTAGGATAGAAGAGATTATTAAAGAGAGAATTCTCGTGCTGGATGGCGCTATGGGCACCATGGTGGGTGCTGTGATGGGAAAAGTCGGCAATACCGACGAACTCAACCTCACACGCCCAGATATCATCGCAGAGATACATCGCAAATACCTCGATGCAGGGGCGGATATCATCACCACCAACACCTTCAGCAGTCAACGCATCTCACAGGCTGACTATCATCTCGAAGACTCAGCCCGACAGATGGCTCTCGAAGGTGCGAGGATAGCCCGTAGGATGGCGGATGAGTTCTCTACAGAGGAGAAACCGCGTTTTGTGGCAGGATCCATCGGTCCTACCAACAAGACTCTCTCGATGTCACCTGATGTCAGCAACCCGGCGGCTCGTGAGATAACCTATGACGAGCTGCTTGAGGCCTATATGGAACAGGCAGACGGTCTTGTCGAGGGTGCGCACTTAAAGAAGGAGATTAATTCGTATGAAAGTCATATTGCTTAAAGACGTCAAAGGAGTTGGCAAGAAAGGCGATACCAAAGAAGTCAATGACGGTTACGCCTCTAACTTCCTCATCCCAAGGGGACTCGCTTGCGTATCCACCAAAGGAAGCCAAGCCCAGCTTCAGAAAGACAACGCCGAAGAGGCCGCCAGACAAAAGAAACTCAAAGAAGAAGCCGAAGTCCTCGCCAAGAGGCTTGAGAGCATCAACGTCGAGTTCAAAGCCAAAGGCGGATCCGACGGCAGAATGTTTGGAACCATCTCCCCAAAAGAGATCGAAGAAGGCATGAAGAAGCAGTGGGATATCACCATCGATAAACGCAAATTCATCGACAAAACCTCTGCGAACGCTTTCGGATACACCAAACTCAGAATCGAATTATACAAAGGGCAAGCGGGCCAAGTCATTGGCACCGTCAGCGTCCACATCAGTGAGGACAAATAAGAATGGCCAAGAAGACGAAACTTCCATCCAACATCGAAGCTGAACGCTCAGTTTTAGGCGCGATCCTTATGGAAGCGGGCCTTGCTTCAAGCACCCTCACCTCTCTCAGAGAGGACGACTTTTCTGGTGAAGATCCACGCAACATCCTCATCTTCAGAGCCATGAAGGAGCTTGATGCCCATAACAAACCAATCGACGCTCAGACCCTGGTTGACCAGCTCGTCAATATGGGCGTGCTCGAAGACGCCGGTTCCACCGACTACATCATGGAGCTTCTTCAGTCGCCAATTCAGTTCACCAACATTGATCACTACGTGAACATTCTCCGTAATCAGGCTGTCTTAAGAAACTACCTCACCAAACTCGAATCAATCCTCAAGGAATATAACGAAAAGGGAATCGAAGATATCAGCGATTTCATTTCGGTGAACACGCAGGAACTCTCTGACATTGCCTCAAAGAGGCAGATTGCCAACTTCATCTCGGCTAGAGACGTTAGTGACATGACAAGAGAGAACATCCGCAGAGAGTCCAAGATCGCCAACAACGGCATCACCGGAATTGATACTGGTTTCACCAAACTCAACGCCTTCACTCATGGCTGGCAAAAAGGCAACCTCATCATCCTTGCCGCCCGTCCTTCCATGGGAAAGACCGCTTTGATGCTTAACTTCGCTCTCAAAGCCACCCAGAACACCAATAAAACGGTCGCCATCTTCTCTTGCGAAATGGCCAACGACCTCATCATGAAACGTCTTATCGCCAGCGAGGCCCTCGTCGATATCGGCGACCTCTCAACCGGCCGTTTAAGGAAACGCGAGATGGAGAAGGTCGATGCCGCGCTCAAATCAATCGGCAACACCAAGCTCTATTTCGACGACACTCCAAACCAGGCGTTAGGAGATATCGTTGCCAAGTCCCACAAACTCAAAGCCAACAACCCAGATCTTGCGATGATCTTCGTCGACTACATCAACATTGTTGATGTCCAAGGCAAATACGACAGCCGTACCCTTGAGATCGGCGCTATCACCAAGACCTTGAAACAGCTTGCCCGTAACCTTGAAGTCCCAGTCATGGCCCTCGCCCAGGTCAGCCGTGAAGCGGATAAGAACGAAAGCCACATTCCAAGCCTTGCCAACTTAAAAGAGTCTGGCAACATCGAGCAAGACGCTGACATCGTTTTGATGCTTTACCGTCCACAGTACTACAAGAACCAGGGCATGAAAGTCAAAGAGAGCAACCCTCTTAAGAGCAACGAAGCCCAAGAGGCCGAAGAGCAAAACGAACAGGTCGACAATTCTGGCAAGCCAGAGGGTGCCACCCTTGTCGTTGCTAAGAACCGTAACGGTAAATGTAAAATTCATAATAAATCATATTCAAAATATTGTTTTGATTGTTCTAAAAATATTTGTGAAGAATGTTTAAATGAACATTTAAATCATAAAATAAAAAATATTAATAATAAAATTAATA
>JAFXLR010000006.1 GCA_017531065.1 Bacilli bacterium | reverse complement strand
TGGACCAGATAAGAAATACGGCCTTTCCCTCAACTTCGGTCCTCTTTCCCAGAAGAAGGGTGAGAGAAGACTTAATGTTGCCGTCAGCCGTGCAAGAGAGGAAATGATCGTCTTCTCAAGCATGAAGCCAGAGGAGATTCAGGCTGAACGCGCCAAAAACATGGGTGCTTCCTATCTCCGTGACTTCCTCTATTTCGCGAAGAACGGCCTTGCCTCCTTGGCCAATAGAAGCCAAAACGAGATGGGTGATGAGCCAACCTCAATCGCAACCTTCTTGAAGAAGGACCTCGAAGAGCTTGGCTATGTCGTCGTTGAGAATCTTGGCGCTTCAACATTCAAGGTCGACCTTGCCATCTCAAGCAAAAACAAGCCAAACGAATACGTTCTCGGCGTCATCATCGATAATTCAAAGAACGCCTCTTTGACTTGCCGTGACAGACATATTAACGAACCATTCGTCCTCAATAGGTTAAGGTGGAACATCCATCACCTTTATTCCGTTGAGTATCTCGACCACAAAGAAGAGGTCATCAAGGACATCGTCAATGCCTTCAACCGTTCACTTAATGGCGAAAGGCTTTATGAGGATGTCTCGATGAACAAAGATCCTCTCTTCGTCAAGAAAGTGGTGGACGTCGCTCCTAATAAGAAACCGTATGTGCGTGCGGAATACGTGCCTGAGCGTGGCTCGCATGCGATGAACGAAGTCGATATGTTCGCCTTCTTCATGGAGACGATCGGAACCGAATACCCAATCTCCTTAGAGCTTCTTGAATCGAGATTCAGGGAAACCTTTGGTCTTGGAAGAATCGGCTCCGTCGTCAGAAGCAAATTCACCCTCGCCCTCAATAACGTCAAAGTCCTCATCGAATGCTGCGGCGGACATAACTTCTATTACCCGCGCAGCGTCGACATGAACTCCAACCGTTTCTGGAGAGCGACCCTTGAAGGCGATGTCCGTAGGCTTGTCGACATCTCTTATATCGAGATCGGCAACTGTGCGGCTGACCTTATCGCCAACCAAGGAACCATGAGTCTTGATGACCTTTGCCATGAGGTTAACTTAGCTCTTGGATACGCGCTTCTAAAAAAGACGAGCTACGATTACGTGAGGAACGCCATCAAGTGGAACTGTTCGAGAAGGAATGGCCTCTACATGATTGGCGAGGATCTCATAGGAATCAGATAAAAAAGAAATCCGTGGACGATTTGCCACGGATTTTTTGTTATTCAAGGGTGATATCGGAATCCTGACGCCTTAGAATTGCCGGGATTTTGTTTGTGGTTGGGAATTCTTTCTCAGGATAACCGCCAATCTCAAATGCCATCTTGGCGAGTTCCCTGATGAAGGAGTAGAGGGCCACCCTTTCTCTTTCAGGGTAGAACTCATATCTCACGAAGATGTCATTGGCCCCGAAGTTATTTAAGTAGTCAGGGTAGATGATTGACTTGTCTCCATAGCTGAAGACGGAGTGGAGGAACCTCTTTCCGTCAGCAGGCTCATATGAGTCCATGCATTTGGAAACGAATAAGTCCTTCTCATTTAGGAGAGCGGTCAATTTGGCATAAGCGTCATCGCTGATGTCCCTTAACTCTTTTCTCCCCTCAAAGTTTTTGGAAGCGAGCCTCCTTCTTTCGATCTGGAGGGTTTTCCTTTCAAGATCAAAGGAATAGCAAATAGACTCCCTCTCATAGGGATTCTCATAGAAGGATGGGCCTGGGATTCTTAAGTAGAATTTGCTTTCCATGAGCGTAATTGTATCCGTGTTCTTGCCTATAATCAAATTCACTTCCCTTGCCTAAGGGCAAAAGAGGGGCTACTATGAAACCGCAATGGATATCTACGACTCATTCAAAGACAACGAATTCATCAAGGTCCTCGGTGACAAGCCTGCTCCATGCCGCTTCACCTCAAAGAGCGACCTTCAGAAATCTCCTATCAGCGAGAACACGAAGTTTTTGTATTACATCTATAAAGACGAGGCCGGCTACCATAGCGATTGGGCTTGGAGCGATAACCCAGCCGACTTAACCGAGTTCCTTCTCGATTACCTTATCGCCAAAGCGATGGTCAAAGAGGTCGACCCTGATGACAAGAGAAGCGATGGCATTGAGACACATTGTCTCCAAGAATCCTTGCTCCTTGTTTTGGTGGACGCCATAAAGAACAGAACCATCGATCCGAAATACTGGAGCGATTTCAATAGCGCATTAGCCGAATTCCTTACCGCTTCCGATAAGGGAGATGACCTTAATCTCGCCTCTCAGAACCTCATGGATTTCACATCCGGTTTCTTCTATTCGCTCACTTGGAATTTCTTTGATGGCCTTGATGAAACGAAAGCAGCCTTAAAGAGCCACAACATCAATATTCAAAACGACAATATTACCGATAGTCTTCTTGCCGATAAATCAATATAATTAGGCACATGAGGAAGAATAAAGCTCTCTTAGCCATCCTTGGAACCAGCGCGCTCCTCTTTTCTTGCGCGGTGTCTTTAAGCAGGGATGAGGCGACTGAGCTTCTCGACAAAATCGTCCTCCGTGTCGCGGAAGGGGACTTCGAAATACCAGAAACGTATAGCTATTCCGCCCACTCGGTTTATTCGACTGAGCATGAGCAGGATATCAATTTCTCCTACGCGAAAACCTCAAAGTACCATTACATGCACTGCAAGACCGTCACCAAGATGAGCGGTCAGGATGTCACCGATAGCAGTGGAACCTATAAAGCGAGCAAGACCGAGACAGTCGATGAGTATTACTATCTCGATCCAGCGGCAGTGGAGAAAACCTTCATCACCTATATCTCTAGGGAGCTCGACACAAGCCCAGAAGAAAGTGGCAGCATCGCCAAAGGCCACACCAAAGAGATCATGTCCTTCGAGGAAGTGATAGGGGAGACCGCCCTCTCATCCTGGGAAGCGAAAATGAAGGAAATCAACGGAGACCGTTATAGCAAAGACATATCGAAAGTCGCCCAAGAATGCGACGACTTCCTCAAATCCCTTTATGGCAAGCACGACGTCTACGTCAAAGACTCCAAATACGAGTCGCTAGGCGAAGGAAGCCTCGACATGTTCGTCATGACATATGGGGGAGGCAAAGAGGAATCGATTTCCGCCCTCTTCGATCAGTATCTCGTGAAACGCTACGAGATCAGAAGCGAGTCAGTCGTCAAGACATCGACCTACAACTGGAACAACGCCAAATACATTTATCCAGACCTCACCGACGCCCGTTCGGAAAGCGATGCTTCAGCCTCATCAACAATTGCTCAACTTTCCTAATGCGTTATTAAAACGTTTGTAGTATAGTACTTCTTGCGAGTTGGAGGCGTACCCAAGAGGCCGAAGGGGACGGTTTGCTAAACCGTTAGACGGGGATTCCCGTGCTCGAGTT
>JAFXLR010000048.1 GCA_017531065.1 Bacilli bacterium | reverse complement strand
GCTGATGAATGGGTAGGTGTTGATTAAGCTTTCCCCTACTCCATCTTCACCCATGACGCATCCAGCGATGACGAGCATGAAGTCTTTGTTCTTCGTGTGGTTGGCTTTGAAGGAACCAATCTCACAATATATTTTCTCTTCGGCGTTTTCTCTGACGGCGCAGGTATTGATGATCGCAACATCGGCTTGAGCCTGATCATAAGTACGGGTAAAACCGGCTTCGGTAAGGAATCCCGCCATAACCTCTTCATCACGGACATTAGCCTGACATCCATAGGTTCTGATGTAAAAATAACGTCCTTTTGCAAAGGATTTTAAGATTTCAGGCACTTTGCGGTTAGCAAATACACGTTCCACTTCTGGACGCTTGGCCGCATCTTTCTGGCAAGGTTTATTAATTACTGTTACTTTGCTCATCTTATTTCTCCACGATGCTCACGATTGGGGTAATCGCGGTTGCTTTATAGGTTAATTCATCAACGTCAATGAGGACGGCGTTGATCATCATCCTGGCTTTGTCGTTTAACTCGAAACGGCCTTCGCCATAGACGATGCGGTTGATGACGCTTTCTTTTTCAAAACCGATAACGCCATCAGGATCGCCACACATTCCGACATCGCTTTGGAAAGCTGTTCCGCCTTCCAAGATGTGACAGTCATTGGTGGCTACATGCGTATGCGTTCCAAGAACAGCGGTGACTCTTCCATCGAAGAAGTGACCGAATATGGCTTTCTCACTTGTTGAGTCAGCATGGAAGTCAACGATGTGGATACAAGGTTTCGTTTCCTCTAAGAACTCTTCCATCGTCTTGATTGGGTCTTCCACTTCTTCGCTCATGAAAGCCTGTCCCATGACGTTGGTGACACGGACGTCCATCCCATTGACGGTGAAGACGGCAGAGCCTTCTCCGAGGGAGTAGTTCTTAAGGTTAATAGGTCTGACTAAGTAGTCAGCATCATCGATGTAGTAATCGATCTGACTCTTGGAATGGTAATGGTTTCCAAGCGTGACACAGTCGACACCACTATCGATGAGGAAATGGTAATTGGACTCGGTAAGACCTTTTCCATGGGAGGCATTCTCGCCATTGGCGATGACGAAATCAACGCCATATTTTTTGACGAGTTTAGGCAAAGAAAGATGGACCGCATCGCGACCCACCTTCCCCACAATATCTCCAAAGAAAAGGATTCTCATCTTCCTTTGATTATTTCGCTAATTCGTTAGCGCGGTATTCACGGATGACAGAGACCTTGATTTGGCCTGGGTAGGTCATAGTGGTCTCAATCTGTTCACGGAGTTGCTGTGCCATCTTAACGGCTTCGGCGTCGCTGACTCTCTCAGGAATGACCATGACACGGATCTCACGGCCAGCCTGCATAGCGTAGGCTTGCTGAACGCCATCATAGCCTTTGGCGAGTTCTTCAAGCTGAGTGATACGTTTGGTGTAGGTCTCAAGAGTCTCGCTTCTAGCACCTGGACGGGCAGCACTAAGGGTATCGCCAGCAACGACGAGGTGGGCGATGACGCTCTTAAGAGGGACATCACCATGGTGGCCTTCGATGGAGTTGACGACCACTTCTGGCTCGCCATACTTTCTAGCAAGCTCAGCGCCTAAGGAAGCGTGTGAACCTTCTTGCTCGAAGTCGATGGCTTTACCAATGTCGTGGAGAAGACCAGCGCGACGGGCTAAGTTCTGGTCGAGACCAAGTTCAGCGGCCATGATGCCGGTAAGATAACCGACTTCGATGGAATGCTGAAGGACGTTCTGACCATAAGAGGTACGGTATTTGAGTTTGCCAAGGACGGCGAGAAGCTCACGATTGATGCGTGGGAGGCCAAGCTTGTTGGCGGCATCGATACCGGCTTTCTGGCAATCGTTTTCAACTTCGGCTTTGAACTTCGCAGCGATCTCTTCAATTCTGCCAGGCTGGATACGGCCATCTTTGACGAGGGCTTCCATGGTTCTACGTGCGATTTCACGTCTGATTGGGTTGAAGCAGCTGATGGTGATGACCTCTGGGGTGTCATCGATGACGAGGTCGACACCGAGTGTGCTTTCAAGGACACGGATGTTTCTTCCTTCACGTCCGATGATGCGTCCTTTGAGCTCATCGGTTGGAAGAGCGATGACGGCGACTGAACGTTCAGTGGTGACGTCTTGCGCATACTTGTCGCAAGCGAGGGCGAGAAGATCTCTGGCCTTGGCTTCGGCAGTGTCTTTGGCCTCATCTTCCGCGTTCTTGATGTAAGCGGCGATTTCGGTCGACATCTTGCTCTCGACTCTGGCCATGATTTCGTCGTGGGCTTCCTTGACGGACATGCCGGAGACTTTCTCAAGCTCGGAGATGATGGCGTCAATCTTCTTATCGAGTTCCTCAGACTTCTTGTCATTGGCCTCGATCTTCTGGGTAAGAGTTTCGCTCTTTCTGTCTAAAGCGTTCTCTTTCTGGACAAGGGCATTGTCACGGGCATCGATGGCCTCTTCACGGGCATCGAGTTTGTTTTGAGCAAGCTGAATCTCTTGCTTCATCTGACGGATTTCGTTCTGAGCGTTCTGCTTCATCTCGAAGGCAGTCTGCTTAGCATCGATTTCCGCGTTTTTGGTGATTCGCTCCGCTTTGATTTCGGCATCACGGACGATTTGTTTAGAACTCTTCTCAGCGCTCTTTACTTTGCCATTCGTAACGAACTGCATAACAAAGAAAGTTCCGAGAATACCGAGTAAAAGAGCCACACCAATAAGGATTAGGGCTAAATACAGTTCCATGTTTTTATTACTCCTAAAAAGATTACTTAAGCATCAAAAGGCTACACCCATTCATAAAAGGAAAGTATTCCGTTTCCGTTATGTGTATATCACGGGGATCGTTCCCGAAACGTAACCTAGCCAATCTATATAAATTGGGTAGCGGACCATTTGGTACCAAGGAAATTATAGAAACTAGAGTTAAAAAACTCTATAGAAAATCGCAAACTTACCCAAAGATTTTTCGAAAAATCCGAAATATCATTGGCAAAACCCCCTTATTTTTACTTTTTGGCAATAAAAAAGACCCGTGGGACCACGGGCCTAGTTTTAGCGATGTTATTCGATGACTTCACCGTCGTCGGTGGCAATGGCTCCACCGGCAGCGAAGGAAGCGCGAATCTTCTCTTCGATTTCTTTGGCGACTTTCTCGTTGGAGAGGAGGAAGTCTTTGGCGGCTTCACGGCCGTTTCCGATCTTCTCGCCATCGATGACGTACCAGTTGCCGGTCTTCTGAATGAATCCTTTTTCGACACCGACATCAAGGAGTTCGCCTTCTTTGGAGATGCCTTTGCCAAAGATGATGTCGACGGAGCAGCTCTTGAATGGCGGGGCGACCTTATTCTTAACGACTTTGACTTTGACGGTGTTACCAATGATGTCGACACCGGCTTTGATGGCGTCTTGTCTTCTTAAGTCGATACGGATGGAAGCGTAGAACTTAAGAGCGCGTCCACCAGTCGTGGTTTCTGGGTTGCCATAGAAGACACCGACTTTCTCACGGAGCTGGTTGATGAAGATGACGCAGCATCCAGTCTTATTAAGGATACCTGCGAGCTTACGCATGGCTTTCGACATAAGGCGGGCCTGGAGTCCAACCTGGTTGTCGCTCATGACACCATCGAGTTCCTGTTGTGGAACAAGGGCAGCGACGGAGTCGACGATGATGATGTCGATTGCGCCAGACTGGGCAAGCATCTCAACGATCTCAAGAGCTTGTTCACCATTGTCTGGTTGGGAAAGGATGAGCTCATCGATATCGACACCAAGCTTAGCGGCGTATTCTGGATCGATTGCGTGTTCAGCATCGACATAGGCAGCGCGTCCACCCTTTTGTTGGGCTTGGGCGACAGCCTCAAGAGCAAGAGTGGTCTTACCACTGCTCTCTGGACCATAGATTTCGATGATACGTCCTTTTGGATAACCACCGACACCTAATGTGTTGTCAATGAGAAGGGAGCCTGATGGGATGACGTCCACATCGACGTGTGGGCGATCTCCGAGTTTCATGACGGATCCTTTGCCATAGGCTTTCTCAATGTTCTTGATGGCTAAGGCGAGAGCTTCGTCTCTGTTTGTTTGGGTTTGCGTTTCTTTTGCTTTTGCCATATTAAATGACCTCCACCTTATATATAGGGAGCTTTCTCCCAATTTTTTTATTTTCCGTAAATTTCTTCGAGAGCGTCGAGCATCGAGTTTACACACTCATCTCTCATTTCGTTCCTTTCGAGTTTGAAATCCTTCTCAATGTTCACGTAACCCTGGCGTGTAGACACGCACATATTCACGCGTCCAACGGGCGCCTGACCTTTTTCTTTGGTTGGGCCAGCGTTGCCAGTGAAGGAGACGCAGACATCGACATCGAGACCATGACGACCGATGATGGCCATTTCCCTAGCGACCTCTTTGGAGACGACGCCGTACTTGTTGATGAACTTCTGGTTAATGTTAAGGAAGTCGACCTTCATGCTTGTGGCATAGGTGATGAAGGATCCTTTGAAGACTTTGCTCGCTCCAGGAACGGAGCAAATCGTGGAAGCGAATAACCCAGCCGTGAGAGATTCAACGGAGCCGAGCGTGAGTCCTCTTTCTTCTAAAGACTTAAGGACGGTTTTCGCTTTCTCAAGATTGATCATTTTTTCTTCTCCTCAGTCAAAATATGCCAGTTTTGCTTGAGATAAATGATTAATGAGAGGAGGGACATCGCGGTTGCTAAGTAGATAGCGATGTTGCAGATTCTCAGGTAATTGTTCCATCCTCCATCGAAGTAAGCGAATGGCCAGCTATTAAGGAAAACCATTGGGATGGCAACCATCTGGAAGACGGTTTTGAGCTTGCCGAAGATGTTCGCGGCAAGGATGGATCCCTTTGAAGCAGCCGCTAATCTGAAGGCATCGATAATGAGGTCTCTGCCGATCATGATGATGACGCAGAAGAGAGGAATGGTTGCCTGGTTAGCGAGTCCGAAGTGTGGGAGCGCTAAATATATAAGGGTTAAGTTAACGAGGAGTTTGTCAGCGACTGGGTCAAGGAATTTGCCCATGTCGGTGACCAGGTTGTATTTTCTCGCGATTCTTCCATCTAAAGCGTCAGTGACTGAAGCGATGATGAAGAGAATGAAGCAGATGAGATACGCGACATTGATTGGGCCGAGGGTTGGCATTTGGAGGACGCCAGCCATATGGAGGATGTCGCAAACAAAAAGGCCAATGAGCATGACCACCACAATCACGATGCGGCTAAGTGTTAATTTCGTAGGTAAGTTCATTGGTCTCCTTCTTTTTCTTTGCTAGTGAGTTTCCGACCCGATAAGCCATGTTCTGTCGAGGGCGATAATTAATCTCAGATTTCTCTGGGAGAATTCGATTCGGTTCTCTATTCTCCTTCCCCTACCAAATTTGGGTTTCTCGCTTGTGGGGTTTACCAACGTTTCATCTTGCTATCGCTAACAAGCTCGTCTCTGTGGCACTTTATGGAATCCCATCTACGGGAGATGTTCATCCGCCGTCACGTACTCCTACGTGCCTAGGCTTATTTATTGGCCTAGCGCAATCACTACATCCATCACAGGATGTGCGAGCATGGTCTTTCCTCTAGTTTCCCAGTAGTCGCCTGGGTCGGAATGTTGTTATTTGTTGCCTTTCCTTATCTTAGTGACGTCGTAGCCCTGCTGATATAGGAAGGTTTCATAATCGTGGATCTTCTGAATGTATTCCAGATTCTCCTCGGTGATGGCATCGCCTGGCTTGATACCCGCGAACTTGTTATTAAGCGAAGCGTTTTGGATCTCAAGCTCTTTGGCTTTCTGCTCGGCGTCCATCGCTCTCTTGGCGAGAACGGAGACGTCATTGGTTTTGGAAGAGAGGTCTTTGTTGAGATTGTTTATCTCCTCTTCAAGGGAGGCGATGTACTTCTCATAGGCATCGTAATCCTTGATGATCTCGTCGAGGAACGTATCAACCTCATCAGGGTTGTAGCCTTTGACATCCTTTTCGAAACGACGGTTGTAGATGTCGTTTATGGTTAATTTGACATTCTTTTCCATACCTTCCTTAAATTATATTTAAGCGAGTTTCTTAGTTCAATAATTGCGCTAAAGAATATTTACAAGAAATCTCTCTAAAGTTTTTGAAAAATTTTTTGATTTTTGTAAAATAATTTTGGTCGAAAAAACCCCTCAAATGCTGGAGATTTTGAATTCCGCAACCGATAGTTGCTGAAGTGCAAACCAGACTTGGTAGTACGCAACCAGTTGCTTATTTAATCTAGTGCCTGTCGGAGGACAAAAGAATGAACATCGAAATCGCAAACAGACTAATTGAGCTCAGAAAGAAGAGCGGACTCTCACAGGAAGAGCTCGCGGACAGGTTAGGCCTATCGCGTCAAGCCGTGTCCAAGTGGGAGCGCGCAGAGGCGTCGCCTGACACGGATAACCTTATTTGTTTGGCAAGGATCTATGGCGTGTCACTTGATGACCTTCTCAACACAGACGAATCCATTGAGGACATCGCCCGCAACGTCAAAGAGGAAAGAGCCTCTAAGGGCGGCCCTGCCGGAGTTCGCCTCACTGATGATGAAGGACAAGCCGTTCAGTTTGATGACGAAGGCGTCACCATCGTCGACAAAGACGGCGAAAGACTCAGCATCGCCGAAGCCAAAGAAAAATATAAAAAGTATGACGGGCATAAGAGCAAAGGCTGGCAGCTTGCCATCACCCTCACAACCTCGGTCCTTATGCTCCTTGCCGTCATCACCTACTTACTCCTTGGCTTCTACGTCCCAAAGTACGGATGGTCAACCTGGTGGATCGTCATCCTCTTCCCTATCGTCATCGCTTCCATCCTTGAGGCCATCGAAAAGAGAAACCCAAACAAATTCGCCTTACCAGTCTTAATTGTTGCCGTCTACATCTTCTTAGGCTTCTACTTCGAGTTATGGCACCCAATGTGGATCCTCTTCCTTCTCATCCCTGTCTACTATGCCGCCATGTCGCCATTCAATAAGAAAGACGAAGATTGCTGCAAAGACAAAGATTGCTGCAAGAAAGAGAGCTACAAGAGCTCTGAAGACGAGGAAAGATACGCAAGTCACAAGCGCCGCCCATAAGGGGGCGCTTTTTTTAACCCCTTCGTCAGCCTTTTTTCGTGTTATCATATGCCCATGAAAATTCTCGACCGCAAACTCAGGAAGAAACGCACACTCGTTTTCGTTGACCTTGAGGGAACGGGCTTCAGCCACGAGATGATTGAAATAGGAGCCTACTTAGCGACTCTTAATGAAGATGGCACGATCAAAAAGGTCGGCGCCCCTTTCAAGCGTTATGTCTTGGCCCATCATCCAATCGGGCACTTCGTCGAGAACATGACCCACATCACCCAGAAGCTTCTCGAAAAAGAAGGAAAACCATTCGCTGAGGTTCTCCGTGAATTCAGAAAATATGTTGGCAAGCATTGGGACGATGCTTTATTCGTTACCTTTGGTAACCACGATATGGTCATCTTCCATAGAAGCCTCGAAGAGAATGAAGACGCAAGCGAGGTCATCGTCAAATACATCAACAAAAACAACATCGATTTCAGCGCTTTCCTTTCCCCATATGTCCAGGATTTGAATGGAAATCCTTTGTCTTTAGCCAATTACCTCAAAGTGTTTGGAGTCCAGTTTGAAGGAAGGGCTCATGACGCTTTAGCGGATGCTTATAACCTCATGGATCTTTATAAAGCCGTCTTGGAAAAGCCAAACATCCTCATCGAAGAATATGCGAAGACTTTGACCCATTACCACCACGCCCCTCTTCCAGTCGCCAAGATTATTAAGAAACTCACCGAGGGCGAAAGCGTTACCCCAGAAGATTGGGATATCGCTATTGCGGAGACTTTCAAATGACGATCAAATACCCAGCAGGCGTCAAAGCCCCTACCGCACCTCTCAAAGAGAAGAAGCCGGTCAAAGCCAGAAAGCATATTTTGAGTGCGGCTAACCGCGGCATGGTCCTTGAGAATGAGCTCAATGATTCCTGCTTATACTATAGAGAAAAAGGGATGGCTCTTATTTATAAGAGGCCAACCCCAATCAATATCGTTAAAGTTGATTATTCGCATGGGGCCACAATCACCCAGGCGTATTTTGAGACGCAGTCCACCACCGACTATAACGGTGTCTATAAAGGAAAGTATTTAGACTTTGAGGC
>JAFXLR010000047.1 GCA_017531065.1 Bacilli bacterium | reverse complement strand
TCGTTCAATGCCCATGCCTCCAGTCCGCGGATGATGGGGTATGCCAGTTCCTGGCGCAGCTGTGCACGACGCTCGTAGCTTGCTCCCTCCTCGTCTGCGATGGTTTCTACGCTATATATCAGGCCGATCTGCTCGATGCCGTGTTCGGCACGCTTCCTGTCATGTTTGGAAACTTCGAGGGGAAGTGGCCGATGGCCTTCGCCCTTATTGGCCTAAAGATCGTCTTTGGCGCTTTCTTCGGATACATGGTCGACTTCATCTGGAGAAAGAAGGAACACGTTGTCGATGAACATCTTGAACATTGCGAAGGTAATCATGACATCCATAAAGGATGCTGTGGCCACGAGGTCGAAGACGGAGGCAAAGAGAGCCCTCTTCACGAGCATCTCGTTCACCCTCTTCTCCATTCGCTTAAGATCTTTGCATACGCCTTTGTTATTTCCCTTCTTTTTGGAACCTTCTTTGAATGGCTTGGTTCCGTCATCAATTTAGAAGCTTTCCTTTCATCTTCCTATTGGTTCTCGCCATTATTTGCCATCCTCATCGGACTTATCCCTAACTGCGCTTCTAGCGTCCTTCTTGCTGAGCTTTATGTCAGCGGGACTCTTCCTTTCGGCGCTCTACTTGCTGGTCTTGCCGTCAATGCTGGCCTTGGCCCGCTTTATCTATTCAAACAAAAGAAAACCCTCAAATCGGCTTTCATCATCGAAGGCTTGCTTATCGCCTTTGGCCTCATAATGGGTTACGCTTTCATGTGGGTTAATGTATGAGAGACAAGAAGACTGAAGCGCTTTACCGCAAATACATCAAAAAGAAATACACCGGGGAAGACCTCGATATGCTTAACGAAAAAGAGCTCGATGGGGATTCTCTCAAAGCCGGAAGCGAAAAATACAAGGACCACGAAGACGCCGCTTAGTGTACAATGTCACTATGAATGAAAGAGAAGCGCGCCTTGTCTATAAGAACAAGATCACGAAGAACATCAACCTCGCTGCTTTCATCGCATCCTGCGTTGTTGTCTATTCTTCGACCCTTTTGTCAGCCTTCTTGCTTGTCGCAAATACAAACCAGGTTGTCGCTTTCATCTTCTTCGGCCTTTGCGTTCTTGCCTTGATCATGACCGCTGTCAGAATCGGCTTAATGTTCGTTGGACGAAAAGATGGATTCACCATCACCCGTTTCAAAGCGATAGATGTGGTGAAACAAATTATTAGAGGGACCGTCTTGGCCGCCCATGCCTTCCTTGCTATCGGCGTTGGAACTGATAGCGGTGGAATGAATTTAGCGATTAGAGTCTACTCGATATTCATCGCAGTCATCGAACTCATCCTCTTTGTCTATGGACTTTGGAGAATGGCCTGGATCAAAGAAAACCCTGAGAGAATTTATGGCAAATTCGCTATCAAAGAAGTCAATAACAGCAGGGCACCAGTAAAAAACCCTGGCAAAACCCACTCAAAATACTCTGAGCCAGCCAAAATAGAAGAGACCCCGAAGGCCATTCCGGTAGTTGATGCGGAAGTGAAGGAAATCGAGGTCAAGAAATAACTTGCCAAGAGGCTATCTTTGAGTAAAATTATCGTTGCGCATTGGGGTGTAGCCAAGCGGTAAGGCATCGGACTCTGAATCCGAGATGCACTGGTTCGAACCCAGTCACCCCAGCCATTTGAAGAGACAGAACCATTAAATTGGTTCTTTTTCTTTTCCTAGAGAAATTCGCCATTTTGTTGTTGACAAGTTCGCTTGGCATTCCTTATTATGTTCGTGACAAGTTCGATTGGCAAAAGGAGAAACAAAATGGAAAAAGAAGAAATCTTGGCTAAGGCTCAAAAAGAAAACAAAGGAGCGGATATCGCCGATCTTGAAGCACAAAGAAAAGGAACGAACATCGCCTATACGGTCGGTGGACTCACTTTCATAGCAATCATCATCGTTGATTTGATTGTTACCAAGGTGGCCCATTTCGAGATTCTCGGTGGACTCTTCGTCATGTTAGCTGTGGCCTTCTTCGTCAAATCCTATTACAGCAAGAAGCGTCATGAGCTCATCGTCGGCATCCTTTACGCATTATGCGCTATAGCAGCGATAGCCTCATGGATTGTTAGGCTCGTTCACCCGTTCTAATTATGGATCAGTCGTTAACTTTACATAACAACGTGGCAGCGGTTAGGAAGGAGAAAAGAATGTCTCAATCCGAACTCGCTGAACTCGTAGGCGTTTCAAGAAACACAATCAGTTCGATCGAAACCGGTCAATACCAGCCAACCGCCAAATTAGCCTTGCTCCTTTGCGTGGCTCTCGATAAGAAATTCGAAGACTTGTTCTTCTTCTAAAACAAACCAACAAAAAAACGGGGGCGTTCCCCGTTTTCTTTTTTTGTTAGGCTTTGACGAGCTCTTTGACGATCTCAATCATTTGATTGAAGTCTCTGACTGAGAGGAACTCATAACGGCTGTGGTGGTTATATGAGCCAGTGCCAAGGTTTGGAGTTGGGCAACCAAGGAAGGAGAATGTCGCTCCATCGGTTCCGCCTCTGACTGGGGCATGGACAGGAGTGATGCCCATCTTTTTGAAGACCTCGACGGCATGGTTGAGAGCACGTGGGTCCTGATCGATGATTTCCTTCATGTTTCTGTAATCGTCGCCCATCTCAAGGTCGATCTTGGCGGTTGGGTATTTCTTTTCGATGAATTCCTTGATCTCCTCGAATTTCTTTTTCTGGGCAAGGAATTTTTCTTTGTCGTGGTTTCTGATGATGTAGTGGAGCTCGGCTTTCGAGACATCGCCAGTGAAGGAGCCGCAGTGGTTGAATCCATCATGGCCATCGGTGTTCTCAGGTCTAGCCTCTTGGCCAAGCATCGAATCGAAGAGGACGCCAAGGCTGATGGCGTTGACCATTCTGCCTTTTGCTTCGCCTGGGTGGATGCCTACGCCATGGATGGTGACGTCAGCGTGCGCGGCATTGAAGTTCTCAATATCAATATGGTCTGGGTAATCGCCGTCGACGGTGTATGCGTAATCCGCACCGAATTTCTTCGCGTCGAAGTGTTCTGGGCCTCTTCCAATTTCCTCGTCAGGGGTGAAGAGGATGGCGATTGGGTGATGTTTGACTTCTTTATTTTTGACCAAATAGGCAAGGACGGACATGATGACGGCAACGCCGGCTTTGTCATCTCCGCCTAAGAGGGTGTCGCCGCTTGTGACAACAAGGGTATCTCCCTCATGTCCCTTAAGGGAAGAGAACTCTTTTGGGCTCATCGAGTACTCATCATTGAGTTTGATATAGCCGCCGTCATAGTTCTCGATGATCTGGGCCTTGACGTTTTTGCCAGGCATCTCTAAAGCGGTGTCGACATGGGAGTTAAGTCCAATAACGTCTAGTCCCTTTTCGCCTTCGAGGTAAGCGTAAAGCCTTCCCTCTTTGGTGATCTCGCCTTCAATGCCAAGCTCCAAAAGCTCCTTCCTAAGGAGGTTAAGGAGGTCATACTCCTTTTTGGCGCTAGGAGTTGAGGTGGAATTATCATCCGACTGGGTGTCGATTTTGATGTATCTAAGGAATCTTTCTAAATTTTCGTTCATGGTGTTAGCCTCTTATAACTCGGTTATTGTAACTCAAAAACCCACAAATGAGGAAGAAAAGACCTTTTTAAAAGGTCATTACGCTACCACATGTATCACGAATCCTATAAAATGGGGAAGTCTTTCAAAGAAAGGAATAGTAAAACATGTCAAAAGAAAAAGTAATCGGCGCTCTTGATGAAGAAATCACCGCCAAAATCACGAGCGACTACAAAAAAGATAAAAAGAACACCATCGTGAGGCACGCCCTCAGCAAAGGAAACATCTCCGCTGCGATTTATGAGCCAGGCGCCCTCGGCGATGTCGCCCCAGCCTTCTCAATCGACCTCAAGACCCTCCCGGTCGCCAATCAAAGAAGAAGTGGCCGCTGCTGGATCTTCGCCGGTTTGAATGTCCTTCGCGAGATCATCGCCAAGAAATGCGAACTCAAATCCTTTGAGCTCTCCCAGAACTACATCTCCCTCTATG
>JAFXLR010000046.1 GCA_017531065.1 Bacilli bacterium | reverse complement strand
TATAGTTTGGACGTCTGCTCTTATGTGCTGCATTGTGTCATATATTGCTAAGCCTGCAGTTACACTACCTCCCGGTGAATTTATATATAGCATAATATCTTTTTCAGGATTTTCACTGTCTAACAATAACAATTGCGCAACTACCAAATTCGCAACCGCTCTTCTCCCAGGCACCAAGGTTGATATTGAGAGATTCACCGCTTGCAACCAGGAAGCTCTCCTTGCCGGAAAGCGCCCAGCCGTTGCGACACCTCTCGTCCTTGGCATCACCAAGGCCGCTCTCGAAACCGAGTCCTTCCTCTCTGCGGCTTCCTTCCAGGAAACCACCCGTGTCCTCACCGACGCGGCCATCAAGAACAAGACCGACTCCCTCCACGGCCTTAAGGAGAACGTCATCGCCGGTAAGCTCATCCCAGCTGGCAATGGTCTTCTCAACCCAGCCGATGAGAATAAGCGTCTTGAAGGCTTCACCGTCGAGAAGAAGATGAAGCAGGTCAAAGCCCAGTACATCGAGGCCCACGACCGTCAAGAAGTCATCGACGAATAGTTCCTTAAGAACAAATAGGACCGCCCAAAAAGCGGTCCTTTTTTCTTCGTCTTCTTTCATTTGTAACGTTAATGCGTTACCCTAATTACATTGAAAGCCCTTTGAAAGGACATAATTATGAAGAAAAACATTATTTTGCTTGCCTCATCGCTCTTTATCTTGACTGCGTGCGGTAACGGAAGTGGCTCCTCAGCCACCTCAGGAGAAGGCGCCTCCTCGAAAGCCGCTGGTAACGGCATCGCCTTAAAGAAGAACCATGAAGGCGCTGAAGTCTCGATTCTCCACCCAGAGATCCAGCGTTATTGCGACGATATGTACGCCGCGGCTGAAGAACAGGGTATTACAGGGGATGAACTCTACAAGATTCGTCCAACCGACAAGAAAAAAGAAGGCTACCTTTGCCCAGATGTCTTCGCAACCGCCTACCAAGGCAAGGACGACGGCAATGACAGAGATAACTTCCAACCAATCGAGCTTGAATGGGAAGCCCCAGGATATGAAGGCGAATACGTTCTTAAGTACTCAACCAAAGAGAGCTTAGAAGACGCTAAGACCAAGACCGTCACCGAGGATAATACCACCCTCATCAACCTCCTTTGCGACACCACCTATTACTGGAGAGTCGAATCTGCTGATGGCAGCAAGTTCTCTGAAACCGGAAGCTTCCACACCAAAGGCTCATTCCGTGACATCTCCTGTGGCCCAGCCTATAACGTCCGTGATTTCGGCGGCAAGATGACCGAAAGCGGCCGTAAAGTCAAACAGGGCCTTGTCTACCGTGGTGGCGAACTCACCAAGACCGCCTTCGACGGCACCATCCCAAATATCCAGAAGCATATCGTCACCTGCGATGAGACGACTGTCGCCGTCCTCCATGACGAACTCAATATCCGTACTGAAGTCGATCTTCGTACCGCTGGAAGAGAAACCAACAACCAAAGCAAATCCGATTTAGGCGATGATGTCGCCTTCATCCAGGATGCGACCGGTTCTGGCTATGCTTCCATGTGGAACCAGAATAACGCTAGCACCTTAGCCATCTACAAAGACGTCTTCAAGAAGATCGGCGCTGCCACACCAGATAACGCCGTCTACTTCCATTGCTGGGGCGGTGCTGATAGAACTGGCACGATCGCCTTCCTTCTCGATGGCCTTCTTGGTGTCTCTTACCTTGAAGCCTGCATGGATTACGAATTCACTTCCTTCGACACCATCCATACGAGAATCCGTCAGGAAGCCTGGAGAGACAATTCCGGAACCTATGACTTCACCTCTTTGACTAACGGCATGATGAGCTCAACCTACTATGCCGAAGACAAGACCTTCAGTGAGGTCGTTGAGGCTTGGATGAAAGGCAAAGTCGGTTTGACTGATGAAGAGATCTCTAGCATCAGAGAAAACCTTCTTGAGCCTGCCGCCTAATCAAAACCCATAACAAAACGTGGCTATTCCAAAAGGGTAGCCACTTTTTATTTCCCTACGCTTGTAAATATGATTGTGAGAACGAATATCAAATGATATTCTAATTAGGCTTACAAATCCGAGATTAGGGATAAGCCCTAAATGAAAGGAAAACAAAAATGAAGAAAAACCTTATTTTGCTTGCCTCAGCCATGCTCGTTTTGACTGCTTGTGGCAATCAGACATCTGGCAATTCTGGCGAAGGCGCCCAAAGCGGTGAGCCAGGAACCAGTGAAGTCATCACTCCTACGAAGGATGGCGCGATCACTTTGACCGCCAACAAGGATGGCGAAGAAGTCACCATCATCGAGGAACAGGTCCAGGCCTATGTCGACGCGATGTACGCCGCCGATGAAGAAGCCGCTCCAACAGAAGATGAGAAGTACGAACTCCGCCAGGTCAGCAGAACCGAATTCCCAGACACTTACCTTGGTAAAGGCGTCGATGCCAAAACCTACCGCGACACCGGCAACAAGGATAAGGACAACTTCGAGAAGTTCGACCTTACCTGGGACGCCCTTGATGGTGCTACCGGTTACAAAGTCTACCTCGACACCGACAAAGACTTCTCCCAAGGCGCTACCACCTTTGAAGTCACCGAACCAAAAGTCGAGATGAACAACCTCTTCTGCGACACCACTTACTTCTGGAAAGTTGAGACCGCTGACGGCGCCCATGACTCCGCCATTGGCTCCTTCAAGACCAAAGGACACTTCCGTAACGTCAATGCCGCTCCTGCCTATAACGTCCGTGACATCGGTGGCAAACACACCCGTGACGGAAAGAGAATCAAACAGGGTCTCATCTATCGTGGTTCCGAGCTTGTCGATGCCGAAATCAATAGCACCCTCAACCATGGTGTTACCCTCAATGACGAAAACAAAGCCATCTTCAGAGATGAGCTCCACATCGGCTTCGAATTCGACCTCCGTAAGGCCGACGCCATCGGAACCCAGGTCGGTTCCTCTCTTGGCGAAGACGTCGAGTATGAGCGTTTAGCCCTTGGTTCCTTCGCTGATCTTTGGAACAACGTCAGCGCCGCTGACCTCAAGAGATCCGTCGAGATCTTCAAGAACGCTACCCCAGATAAGGCTGTTTACTGCCACTGCTGGGGCGGTGCCGATAGAACCGGAACCCTCATCTTCATCCTTGAAGCCACCCTTGGCATCAGCTTCCTTGAGGCTTGCATGGACTACGAGTTCACTTCCTTCGATAACGGTGCTCACGAAAGATATCGTGACAGAGCCGTCCAGAACTACGACTTCCCGAAATTCATCAAAGCCGTCTTCAACTGCCAGGAATACGCTGAAGGCAAACCTCTCAAGGACATCTGCGAAGAATGGATGCTTGACCGTGGTGTTGAGCAGGCCGACATCGACGCGTTGAGAGAGAACCTCCTCGAACCAATCCCAGGCTACGTCGCCGAATAAAAATAGACGAACCCAAGACGCGATCCCTTCTCCTTAAGGGTCGCGTCTTTTTTCTTCTCTCCAATATGGAGTTTTGATATCAAACCATTCAAAATAATATCCGGAGGCAACACATATGAAAGAAATCAAATGCCCGAAGTG
>JAFXLR010000045.1 GCA_017531065.1 Bacilli bacterium | reverse complement strand
TACAAAGGTTAAAATCGTTAATATGAAAAAGCCTGCTGAGGTCTATGTCATTGAACCAAATAAAGAAACGTTGGAGAAAATGCGTTCTTTTTATGGCGATATGGCTATGGAAAGCCCAAACGAATACATCGATGTCTTTTATCAGGCAGAAGGTCTTGCGGTAGCCATCTACAAAAAGAACAAAGAAGGCCGCATAAAAGCCGTCTTCCAAGGTCCTAACGCCAAAAACGAAGTGCGTTTATGGGACAAAGACGCCAAAGGAAGCGCTCCAAAAGCGCCTAAGAGCCCATTAGCAAAGAGAACAATCAACGTCTTCCCTCAAATCGGTTCAGACGAAGTTGGCACTGGTGATTTCTTCGGTCCTATTTGCGTTTGCGCAGCTTTTGTAAAGGAAGAAGACCTTGATGAGATAAAGGCTCTCGGCATCACCGACAGCAAACTCATGACCGATAAATACATCCTTGAGATCGGACCAAAACTCATCAAGAGATTCGACTATAGCCATCTCGCGCTTCCAAACGAGAAATATAACGAAGTCCATGAAGAGATGAATATGAACGCGATTAAGGCTAAAATGCATAACCGCTGCTACCTGAACCTCATGAAAAACCACCCTGTCGGCGCTGTTTATCAGGATCAGTTTGCTGAAGAGAAACTTTACTATAAATACCTTAAAGATGAACCCGAAGTCGTAGAAGGAATCGTTTTCTCAACCAAAGGAGAAAGACTTTTCCCTAGCGTCGCTTTAGGAAGCGTCATAGCCCGTTATTCTTTCCTAAGAAAAATGCAGGAAATGTCCGAGAAATACGGCGTTAAGTTCCCATTCGGCGCCAGCGACAAAGTCACAGATTTCGCCAAGAAATTTGCCAAAAAGTTTGGCAAAGAGGAACTCAAAAAAGTGGCGAAGATCAACTTCGCCAACTATAAAAAGATCGAATAGTCTCTATTTTTCGTGAAGAGTTGCAAGCAACTCGCTGAAATAATCAGGCAATGGAGCCTCAAAGCTCACTTCCTCATGGGTCCTCGGATGGAGGAAGGTCAAACGATAGGCATGCAATAGCTGCCCTTTTTTGTATACGTTCTCATTTCCGGCCCCGTAAAGAGGATCTCCGACAAGAGGATGATGAATGAAATCCAAGTGAACCCTGATCTGATGGGTTCTGCCAGTGAGCAAACGGCAGGAAATGAGGGTCAGATTCTCTTTGTAACGCTTCTCAACATGGAAAAAAGTGATCGCTTCACGTCCATTATGGGTATTCACAGCGAATTTAGTCGGACTTTTTGGGTCTCTTCCGATAGGTGCGTCAATCTTTCCATCTTCTTCGTCAATCAAACCCATAACAAGCGCCATATATTCGCGGTGCATCGTGTGATCTGAAAGTTGAGATGATAGATATTCGAGAGCGGAATCGTTCTTGGCGACGACAAGTAACCCGGATGTGTCTTTGTCGATACGGTGAACTAGACCTGGTCTGACTGGATCGTCTTCATTGGCCAAAGAGTCTTCATGGAACTTGAGGGCGTTCACAAGCGTACCATCAGAGTGACCGTTGCCTGGATGGACAACAAGGCCGGCAGGTTTGTTGATCACAAGGATGTCGTCATCCTCGTAAACGATGTTAAGAGGTATGTCCTGCCCTTCCACCACTAGTGGTTTATTAGTATATTCTTGGTAAATTATAATATCGGCAAGTCTTAACTTATAGTGTGAGGTTTCAGCCTTGTCATTGACTAAAACCTTTCCTTCTTTGATTAATGACTGAACCTTGCTCCTCGATGGGGCTGCCCCACTGCTGAAAAGAGCTTCATCAAGCCTCTTTCCAACGAGTTTTTCATCTACGACAAGCTTAGCCATTCTTAGCGGTTTTACCTTTCTTCTCAAGAATGTCCCTAACGAATACTATGACTAATAGAGCAAGGACTCCAACGACCAAACAAGCGTCTGCGACATTGAAGACTGCGAAGTTATAGAAACCGAATAATTTGAAGGAAAGGAAATCGACGACACCACTGAAACCCACCACTGGTTCCCAGTAGAAAGTACGGTCGATCGCATTGCCTAAAGCACCGGCAAGGCAGAGCGCCAAACAAGCGTCAATCAAAACATCTTTTTTCTTGAGGATTTTAACCCAATACCAGATCATTGCGGCACTGGCGATCCAAGATATGGCAATAAAGACGAATCTCATCCATGGGATGCCGGCACCAAGGCTGAACGACGAGCCTTGGTTGTACTGAAGCTTGATTTGGAAGAAGTCAGGGATGACGACGTAGCTCGATCCTTCGACTTTGTTGAAAGCGTTAACCACCGCCCATTTCGTCAATTGGTCGATGACTATGAGCAATGGAGCAAGCCAAAGGAATGAGAAAAAGATATTCTTGAGGGTCCACTCAAACTTAGCCTCTTTCTTCTCAAAAAGGGGTTTCTTCTCCGTTTCAACGGGGGTTTCGACCTTGATCTCTTCTTCCATTATTCGATGGCTTTGGCGCATCTATCGCAAAGATGATGGCCATCTCCTCTTTCCTTGACATCAATTTTAGCAGTTCTGCAGCGTTCGCATACTTCGTGCTCGTCTTTCTTGACGGAGACGGAGTCGGCATCGCCCAATTCAATCTCAGCCTCACTGACGCCGAAATAACGGGCAAGTTCATCCTTCTCAAGTTTGGAAAGAACCTCATAAAGGTCTTTGTCAGAAGCGACGATTGAGAGTTCTGCTTCAAGCGAAGAACCGATGGTGCCTTCGTTTCTCTTGTTCTCAAGAGCCTTGAGAGCAATGGTCCTAAGCTCTTTGAATTTGGCGTACATCTCTTTGTCTTCTTTGCCGTATTCATGGGTTTCGGAAGGCATATCCTCAAGCTGAGGAGAGGCTTTCTTCTCGCCTGGGAGATAGCTATAGACCTCATCCATGGTGAAGCTAAGGATTGGGTTAAAGAGCAAGCAAAGCTCTTTGGTTAGCTTATAAAGAACATACTGGACGGCCTTTCTTCTTGGGGAAGAGGCTTTCTCGCAGTACATGATGTCTTTGGTCATATCAAGGTAGAAGCTAGAAAGCTCGACCATGAAGTTGGTGAGTAACATCTGGACTTTGCTGAATGAGAATGACTCATAAGCGGCTAAAACGTTATTCTTAACCTCCTCGAATTGGGCAAGGACCCAATTGTCGACTGGCCAAAGGGTTGGCTTATCGCCTGGGATATATGGTTTATCAGCACCATCTTGGAGGTTTCCAAGCATGAATTTGAAGGTATTTCTGATCTTTTTATACTGATCAGCGATGGTTTTGATGATGGATTCGCTGATGGCGACATCGGCCTCAAAGTTGACGCTTGATGCCCATAAACGGAGCAAATCAGCGCCTGAAGTGTTGGCGACTTTGCTAGGATCGATGCCGTTTCCAGCGGATTTGGACATCTTTTGCCAATTCTCATCCATGACCCAACCATGGGTAAGACAGGTCTTGAATGGGGCTTTTCCACTATAAGCGACGCTTAAGATGAGGGAAGCATTGAACCAGCCACGATACTGGTCGTTTCCTTCTAAATATAAGTCGGAAGGATAGGAAAGGCCTCTTTCGTTAAGGACACCATTCCATGAAGAACCAGAATCGAACCAAACGTCCATGATATCGGTCTCTTTGCGGAAATTGCCATTTGGCGATTTCTCGTTCTTATATCCTTCTGGGAGAAGCTCTTTGACATCATGGTTGAACCAACCGTTAGAGCCTTCTTTGGCGATGATTTCCCTGATGTGGTCGAAGACTTCCTTCTCGATGATTGGGGAATCGTCCTCGTTATAGATGATCGGGAGAGGAACACCCCAAGAACGTTGGCGGGAAATGCACCAGTCAGCGCGATCTTTGATCATGTTGACCATCTTCTCTTCGCCCCAAGCTGGCTCCCATTTGATCT
>JAFXLR010000044.1 GCA_017531065.1 Bacilli bacterium | reverse complement strand
TCTTCTCGGTCTTAAGGACCATGATCGACATGATGAATGAGACGAGATAGAAGAGTAAGCCTAAGGCAGTTAAGATGATCGAGAAAACACCGATGGTGTGGAATAAAACGATATCAAGGCCGATACCGATGATGACAAGCGGGACGAAGGCAAGAGGGCCAAAATAGATAAGAGGCGTTAAGGCAATCCTGGTCTTCATGTCTTTGTCGCCTTCTTTATCAAGGACGGCAAGAGACGATTTCTGAGCGGCCATCGCTAGTGAAGAGATACTCCTCTTCTTGACGGTCCATCTCCTAAGACGGACTTTCTTGAAGAAATGCGAATAGCTGTTTCCGAAGAGGAATGAGCCGGTGACGCTGACCCTGATGTGGTTAAGGCCTTCTTTGTCTAATAAGTCTCTAGCGATCTCTTCGCCGTTTTGTCCCCTGCTATTCTGGACACGGTTGAATCTGACGTACTTGATGGCAAGAGCGATTTCCACTCCGAAGGCGAAGATACTGACGACGCCGATAAGGATGATGACGATGAACAAAGCGATGGCGATGCCATCATTGATATCACCTAAACCCAAGGCTTCTTCGATAAAAGAAACGAGTTGTTCCATGATATGTGACTCCTTTTATGGATATATTGTAGCAAAATAATGGGCAAAGAAAAAGCAGCGAGCGTTTGCCCGCTGCTTCTATTAGCTTATGTGCTTATTTAACGACCTTAAGAGGAGTTCTGGTGCTATTTGGAACCCATCTGTTCTCGAGGTAGTTAACACGCTTGGCCAACCAGTTGAGGGTCTCTTTCTGAGCCTCTTTGCGTTCGCTCACGTTAACGAATGGCTTTCTGAGCTCGCCAGAATTGACGCCATCACCGTTGAAGTAGCTGCCGACGTTGTTGTCAGAAGCCTGGGTGGTTGTCCACTTGGCGAAGTTCTTGGTGTATTCGCCATCGTAATAGGCGTAATAGGTCTTGGCTAAGTTCATCATGTCTTCGAAGACGCCACTCGTTCTAGCGGCATTCCATTTTGGCTTGACGTAGTCATTCATGAAGAAGTCCATCTTGCCTAAGAGCTGGAGCCACATGTTGGCGGTTCTATCCATGAAGTATGGATCGTAGGACTGTCCGCCCCATCCGCTATTGCCATTGGCCTGGTCTGGTTTCTCAAGGAAGTTCCTTCTGTTACCAAAGTTAGAGTCGAAATCCCATGGGTTGTCGAATCTGAGTTTCTTATCGCCTTCTGGGCTGTTGTCGAAGGACATGTAGAAGGAGGAATAACCGACATCTGGTGGTAAGCAGACGGCATTGATGATGAAGCCTTCTGCCCAAGCGTTGAGGTCGAAGTGTTTCTCAATGGCGGCTTTGATGGTTGTGCCACTTGGGGCATTGACGACTTGGTTGCTATCATTGATGTCTTTGGCGACTTTGTTCTTTGAAGCTTCGGCTAAGACATTGAAGAGAGCCTGAAGTTTTGCTTTTATGAAAGCGACCTGAGCACTCTTGGTGTCGTCGGTGTGCTGATTTCCGGTAGCGGTGCTATCGGTGATGTCGCTATTCATGGTGTAGGTCTTAACAACACCTAAACCGGAGTTGGCTAAGCAGCTTTCGATGTTGTAGCTCTGCTGGTTGAAGTAATTGCCATAGTTGATCTCGAAAGTTGGATCGCCTTCCGCACCTTTAGAGACTTCGTTCTTAGCATAGTAGTCGAGCTCGAAGTTGTAACCGATATTGACTGAAGTCTCAGCTTCATCAACCTCAGGGAGTTTGATACGACCTTCTTTGACCTCTTTCTGCTCAGCGAGCATATACATGCCCCAGTAAGTGTTGTTGAGATAGACGGAGACCGGTGTGAAGTCGGTGGCCCAGACTTTGGAATCGTCGGCGATGACGCCTTTGGCTAAGGTTAAGCCAAGAGCGGTTCTCGAGATGGTGGTGTCTTTGGCATCGCCAAGGAGAACCCACTTCTTGAACTTCTGATCGCCATTGAGGCCGAAGAGCTTCTGCTTCTTATCGAATTTGATCTGCAAGCCCTTCTTATCGAAGCCAGCGGTCTGGTTGCCTCTGACTTTCATCGTGGCGGCAAGAGGTTCTGTCGTGTTATAGCTTCCGCCATTGGTGATGGTGATGGTGCCGCTTACGCTTGGACGGGTGACGTCGGTGCTTCTTGCAGCAGTCGCGAAGTTGGCGTTTGGATCGGTCGCATCGTAGTTGAATCTGATTTCTGGAAGCACAGAGTGGGTGCTATCGACCTGGATAGCGTGGCAGACGCTGCATTCCTTATATTTAACGTTGGAGTAGTTAAAACGAGGGTCATTGAGTTTGGTGCCAAGGTTCTCGGTCTTCCAATCGCCGAAGGTGTGGGCGGCGCTATCTTTCTTTTCGTCGCAATCGGCGCAAGCGTGCCAGTGATTGGTGGCATCGCTAGTCCATTCGGTCTCCCAGTTGTGGACGATTGAGACATTGCTCGAAGTGTTGACGGCAATGCTTGAACCGTCAGCAGAGCTGGTGATGGACGATGGTTGTGCTGATTCAGATGATTCAGCAACACTGCTCTTCTTTACGCCATCGGTGTTGCAGCCCGCAAGCATAAATGGGACGGCAAGCACTGAAACAGCTTTGAAAAACTTCTTCATGAAAAAACATTCCTTTCTTGAGGGATCTATCAAATGATGTCCCCCATAATTCATCAAGATGTTGACTTGCAACTCTTATTGTATACGAATAATTAATCAATATAAACTGTAGTTTATTGGCGAAAGAAAAAACACGCCTTGAGGCGTGTATTTTTTGTGAGTGTCTTATTTGCTCTCTTTGTGGGCCTTTTCGATCTGCTCTTCTTCTCTTTTGAGGGCGGCGTTGATACGTTCCTCTTTATAGAAGATGTCATCAAGAAGGAAGGTTAACTCAGGGACTTTGCGGAGGTCCATCTTCTTCGCAAGGGAGCTTCTCACATAGCCCTTGCAGCGATTTAATTCGGCAAGGTTTTGCTGAGGATATTTGGCTCCGAGGAAGGAAACATAAACTTTCGCGGTCGAGTAATCGTTAGAGACGATGACCTCGTTGACCGACGGCATTCCGATATGCGAGTTCTTGAGCTCGAACATCAGGATGTCGGAGATGTTCCTAGCGATGACGGCTTTGATTCTGCCATTTCTATCTGCCATAACTACTCCTTGTCGACCATCTCATATCCTTCGACGATGTCGCCTTCTTTGATATCATTGAAGTTCTTGATCGAGATACCGCATTCGTAACCTTCACGGACCTCTTTGGCGTCGTCTTTGAATCTCTTTAAGCCAGCAAGCTCGCCTTCATAGACGATGACGCCCGCTCTAAGGAGACGGATCTTGCTTCCGGCGTTGATGGTGCCGCTAGTGACATAGGAACCACCGATGGTGCCGATCTTCGAGATCTTGTAGATGTGTCTGATCTCAGCCTGGCCGGTGATCTTCTCAACCTTCTCGGCCTTATACATACCTTTGACGAGGGCTTCGATTTCCTCAAGCACTTCGTAGATGATGCGGTGAGTTCTGATTTCGACCCCTGCTTCAGCCGCTTTGGCGCTGATGCGGGAATCTGGACGGATATTGAAGCCGTAGATGATGGCATGGGAGGCTTGGGCCAAGAGAAGGTCGCTATCATTGATAGCGCCGGCGCTGGCAGCGAGGACTTTGATCCTGACTTGCTCGTTGCTTTGCTTCTCGATGTTGGCTTTGACGGCCTCGGCAGAGCCTTCGGTATCGGCTTTGATGATGATGTTGACGTCTTGGACCTTGCCAGCGTTGACGAGGTTATTGAGGTCGCTAAGAGACATCGCGGCGTTGGCGCCTCTTTCTTGCTTTTGCTTCTCAAGAGCGCGTCTTTCGGCGATTTCTTTGGCTTCTTTCTCAGTTGGGAAGGCCATGAAACGGTCACCTGCCATAG
>JAFXLR010000043.1 GCA_017531065.1 Bacilli bacterium | reverse complement strand
GCATAGGAGGAAAGAAGCATGACGACGATTGACCAAATCATCAGTACCTGGTTCAACAGCGGCTTTAATGGCGCCGCCCCATTATGGGTTGGCAACCTTTGCCTCATCTTTCTTTCCATCATCCTTGCCATTGCCTTCAGTGGCGTAATCGGCTTTGAGCGTGAATACAATGGCCACGCTGCCGGATTAAGAACCCACATCCTTGTCGCTACTGGCTCAGCAATCGTCATGATGATTTCCATCTATGGCTTTGCCGCTTGGGACGCTGCCCATCCTGACGCTGTTCGTGACCCAGCCCGTTTAGCGGCTCAGATCGTCACCGGTATTGGCTTCTTAGGCGCAGGCACAATCCTTCAGACCGGAACCGGCATCAAAGGCCTTACCACGGCGACCACCATCTGGATCGTCATGGCCCTTGGCATTGCGTGTGGCAGTGGCAACTTTGTTATTGGTGCTTTAGGCACAATCCTTGCTTTCGTTGCCCTTGTCATGATGAGAAAAATCGAAGAAACCATGGCAAAACGCAATCCAATCATCGTTTTGCTCTTCCCTTCTGATAAAGCCGTCTTAGCCGATTTGCTCTCTTTAGCGAGCCAACACAACGTCAAAATCATGTACACCGAATCCCTCTTAATTGACCGCGAAGGCGAGAAAGCGATTCAGATCACTCTCAGAATGAAACACACTCGAGGGAACTCCAATTCCCTTTTCGTAGACGATATCAGGGTTTCCCTAAAGCCACTTGATCTCAAATACACAATCAACAACTAAAAACCCATTCTTTATGCATATTCACAACAAGAGAAAACCTTCCAACAATAAGTCCACTTCAATTTATGGCATCAACAGCGTCCGCGAGTCTTTGCTTAGCGGCAACGTTGAAACTCTCTACACCTTAGAGAGATTAAGCGGCCATGAACTTGTTGGTTTGGCAAATAAGAAAGGCGTGGAACTTAAGTATGTCGACGCTGCCTATTTGAACAATATGGCAGGCAATGACCATCACCAAGGATTCGTCGCCAAAGTCAAAACCTACGAGACTTATTCGTTAGAGGATCTCCTTAATGGAGTCAAGGGCAAGAAAGAGCCTCTCTTTCTCATCCTTGATGGAATCGAAGATCCCCACAACCTTGGAGCCATCCTTCGCTCATGCGATGCTTTTGGCGTCGATGGTGTCATCATGAAGAAGCAGGGCCAAGTCCCTCTTAACGCCACAGTCGCAAGAGTCTCAACCGGCGCCATCAACTATGTTAAGGTTGCGGTGGTAGCCAATCTCACCCAAGCTGCAGAGACCCTTAAGAAAAACGGTTTCTGGATCGTAAGCAGCGATGGAGAAGCAACTCAGGAATACGATGAAGTCGATTATAAGTGTCCGATAGCTTTAGTTGTCGGCAGCGAAGGTTTTGGCATCTCTAGGTTACTCCTAGAACACAGCGACTTCGTTATCAAGATCCCGATGGTGGGGCACGTCAATAGCCTTAACGCTTCGGTATCCGCAGCCATTCTTATTTCCGAAATATCTCGCGCTAGGAAGTAGCGGAAAGGAATAGACTCATGGAAAGTCAGGATTGGCCTCGAAGAGGCTCTCTTTTAAGCAACCCATCAGACGGTTATTTGCTTCTTCTTTCTCGAGGTGGCAACGTCAATGCGAAAAGCGAATTCTTCAAAAGGTATTACAACAAACGTCACCTTGTAGGGAAGTCGGTATCTCCGGCCATCATCAAGCTTCTCGATCATTGGGAATTCAATCACGCTTTCTATGACGCTTTCACATCGGTCTATAAGAATTACACCTTTGGTGCGAAAGCCTCTGTTAAGACATATTTCTCAATCCTTATGAAGAACTCCCTTGTCTCAGAGGCCAATAGCAATTACGTCTTCGAAAGAGCGAACACCCTTTCCTTAGATGAGGAATACCATTCAGAAGAAGGCGAGCCATATATCTTAGGTGAGACCATCGCTGATAAGAGTGAATATAACAACGTCCCTTATTACATGGATTATGTTGAATCGATTGATAGGCTTTCCTCAGCAGGAGCGAATCTGTCGAGGACCGAGAAGGAAATCGTCGGTCTAAGAATGGATGGTTTAACTTATCGAGAGATCGCAAAGTCCCTAAAGATATCGATCACCCAAGCCCATCAGATATTCACTTCTTTCTGCTCGAAAATAAAAGAGACCCTTACTGGAATAAAGGTCCCTTCATATCTCTTAAATAAGCAAAAACAATTGGGATTTGCAGGGGTTAATTAAATAATTTCCCCGGAGAATCTCGTATAAAGTGCTTTCAAGGACTTATCGTAATCGGCGTTAGAGATACCGACGATGATGTTGATTTCCTCACGTCCCTGGTCGATGAGTTTGATGTTGATCTTCTCTTCGCCGAAGACGCTTAAGAGCCTGCCAGAGACACCGCTCTTCTTGGCCATGTTGGAACCAACGATGGCAATGAGAGCGACATCGGAGTCTTCGCTGATGGAGACGATCTCAGGAAGCTTCTTAAGCTCGGCAACAAGGTCGAAATAACGGTCCTCTAATTTGCTCTTCTCAGCGATGATGGAG
>JAFXLR010000042.1 GCA_017531065.1 Bacilli bacterium | reverse complement strand
TACTTCTTATTCAAAGACTTCAAGAACGAGAACATGTGGATCGTCTTTGTCATTATCGCCGTCATTCTTGCCGCGGCTTTATTAGGAGCGGTCACCGGACTCAAAGACATCATGCATAGACCTCGTTACAGGCTCATCTCAGTCGAAGAGAATGTCGCTTTCCATAATTGGTGGGAGCCATGCAAAAACTACAAGGATCTTATGGAGACTTATGGAATCGACAAAGACAACTTCAAATCATACCCAAGCGGACACACTGCTGAAGTATCTATCCTCTTTGTCGTCGTGACTTTCTTCCCTCTCGCAAACGAGAAACTCAAGAAATATCAGCTTCCGGCCTTCATCTGCGCTGGCGCTCTTGTGTTACTAGTCGCTATTGCCCGCGTCTTAGCAGCCGCCCACTACTTAAGCGACGTCTCTTGGGGAGCGTTCATCATGCTCACCCTTACCTTAATCGCCAACGAAGTCGTGATGCGGGTCAAAGCCCTTCAGCTTAAAGAAGAATAACGAAAGAGAAAACTAAGGCCGCCGATGGCGGTCTTTTTTAAGCACAATCCCACATTCCGGATAATTTTTGTATAAAATATCTTAAAAGAATACTTTTCTCATCGCGGCAACGCATCGATCAAGGAAGTTTTTGCATATGGAAGAGAAGAAAGTGCTTATCGAAGCCAGAAACCTGGTGAAAACCTATGGTGAGGGCGAAGGTTTAATGTACGCTTTAAACGACGTCTCACTCAAAGTCTATGAACACGACTTTTTGGTGATTCTTGGAGGTTCTGGATGCGGTAAGTCCACCTTCCTCAATATGCTTGGTGCCATCGATAAAGTCGATTCCGGTGAGATCATCGTCAATGGCAGAGATATCGTTAAGCTAAAAGACAAAGGCCTGACTCTTTATAGAAGAAACGAGATCGGTTTTATCTATCAATTCTTCAACCTGATTAACGACATCACCGTCTACCAAAACGTTACCCTGGCGCCAGGAAGCCGTAACAAAGAAAAAGCCCTTAAGCTCCTTGATAGGGTTGGCCTCCTTGATAAGAAAGACAAATTCCCAAGGCAGCTCTCAGGCGGACAACAACAACGCGTCGCCATCGCAAGGGCCCTCAACAAAGAATCAAACATCCTTCTTTGCGATGAGCCAACAGGCGCTTTGGATGATGCTTCAGGTAAAGCGGTCCTTAAGCTCCTTGAAGAAATCCATAACGAAGGCAAGACCATCGTTCTCGTAACCCACACAAGAGAAATCGCCCAGATGGCTAATCGCATCGTCACGATGAAAAACGGCAAAATCATCGCGGACGAAATCAATAAGCACGTCATTAAAGCCGAAGAGGTTGAGTGGTAATGATCAAAGCGATGTTCAAACCTTTCTTTAAAAGGTTCCTCGGCTTATTCATCTCAATGGTCTTCGTCAGCATGCTGGCAGTGACTTTACTATGCTGTTTTGGCTCATGCATCGTGGACACCCAAAAGAATTACCAGGATTTCGTAAGCGAATATGAGGATGTCGATGAGATAATCAGCACTGAATTCACATCAAGGCAAAAGCTTTTATCCATCACCGACCTAGAAGAGGTTGAGAAAGCAGATGCCAGAACGGTTGTCGATTGCTATCTCTACAAAGAAGGATCTGACAGGACAATCGTCTCAAGGGTTTTCTCCTATAACGAGGACTCAAACGTCATCTTCAAGCGTTACCCAATCAAAAGCGTCCCGACAAGAAAAGATATGGTAAACGTCTCGGTAGCCGAGAAGTTTGCAAGGAATAACGGCTTCGAACCGGGCCAAACAATCAAGCTGGGCTTCTTTGAGATGTACGCGGATTTCTACATCTCTGAAATCGTTGACACTCCAGAAGCGATATACCCAAGAGCGAATAACTACGTATGGTCAGACAACCATGATTTCGGATACATCTATGCGAGTGAAGCTGAACTTGGAAAAGGCCTAAGGCAGCTTGCGATCGTAATTCTCGAAAGAGTGGCGGCCGATCCAGACTTCAAGGAATATTACGAAAGGGCCTCTGCCGTTACAGGAATCACCATCCCAGACCTCATTGAAGTCAGAAACGACGACAATTTCATGAACAAGTTCGCCAATCAGGTCCTTATCAAGAACGTCGAAGGAAAAGGGACCGATGAAGTCACCGAAAAGGCCAAAAAGTTTTACGAGGACAAAGAGGTCGCTGTGACTGGCGCAGTCGTTAGGAACAACCTCTTGCATATCGCTTATATGGACCGGGCTTTGAAACAATTGACGATCGCTTCCGTCTTCTTGCCCGTCTTCTTTTATAGCGTCACGATGATCGTCGTTGGCCTCTTTATCAATCAGATCATCAAGACGATGACGCCGCAGATAGGCGTATTGATGTCAATCGGCATCGACAACGATGAAATCGTGAGGCTCTTCCTTTTGTTCACCACCGTCATGGGCATCGTGGCTTCGATAGCCGGAAGCGGCGCTGGTTATCTCTTGTCGATACTCATGTCATCGCTAATGAAGAACACATACTGCATCCCTACCATCGCCCCTGGGCTAAACGCTTTCGTGACGATAGGCGCGATAATCGGACTCATGCTCTTCATCCTTGCCACCACTTTTGTAGCGACAAGAGCCATTTTCAAAATCACCCCAAAGGACGCGACCATCTCAAACGAAGCAAGAAGGAAACCACTTCCAAAAGCAGTTCAGAAACTGATAGATAAGTCGCCCATGAACATCAAACTCGGCGTCAATTCCTTATGTCAGAACCCAAGAAGGTTCTTCGTTTCGGCTTTCTCAATATTCGCCTCCCTCGTCTTGATTATTCTTTCTTCTCTCTTCAACGTTTCCAAAAACGAGATGATTGAGCAATCCGTTGAGAGAAGGCTCAATTACGATTGCCAGATCTATCTCACCCAAAGAGAAGACGATCAGTCTTTCATCAGTGACCTAAAGCAGCAGGCTAAGAGCGAAGACGAATTTGAGGAATGCTATTACACCTATCTCAAGATTGACACCCCAAACAGGGATGATGTTTATGCCGAATGCCTTGCGATTGATTCTGGGTTCAATCCTCTTATCAATATCCCAACCTCAAATGGCCTTGGCACTTTGAACGTGAGTGAGGAAGGCGTCATTCTTCCAAAGGCCATCGCTGACATCCTAAACGTCAAGAAAGGCGACTCAATCAGCATCAACAACGTTCTGGTTAAAGTATCCGAGATCTCATTCCAATACTTCCACCCTATCACCTATCTCTCAAAGACCCAGATGAATCTCTTTGGCGTCGATTATGTCTCTAGTTTCATCATGAACGTCAAAAATAATGGGGATTTGCTGAGGTTTCTCAGCAAAAGCCGTAACCAATGCCTGACCGTCTTTACCGATTCACTCTCGAAGGATTTGCATGGTATTTTTGACGCCATCGATTCGATGATTTACATCATGATCGCCTTCTCAATCGGAATGGCCTTCGTCATCCTTTGCATCATGTCTCAGAACGCTTTGCTCGAACAACGAAGGCAACTCACCATCTTTAGAGCCATAGGCCTTTCCATCTTTGACATCTCGAATATCTGGACGCTTCAAAGCGTGTCTCAGCTTTTGATATCTTCCCTCTTTGACATTCCTGTGGTAGGTCTTGATATCTCCATCTTGCTATCACTAGCTTCCTCTTCTTCTCAGACATATCCATTCGTCTTCTCTTGGCCAACCATCTTTATGGCCATGGGCTTTGTCCTTCTTGTCGTCATCGCCTGTCACTTGCTCGCGATGATTAGCATCAGGAGATGGAACATCGCCGACAACACAAGAAGCAGAGAATAGAAAAAGAGCAAAAAGAAAAACCACCGTTGCTGGTGGTTTTTTATTTGTGACTTTTTATTCGATGCCGTTAGATCCGCCTGCGGTAGCGTTATCGAAGATGTAGATGCCTCCGATATTCATCCCTTCACTGGTTCCGGTGATGGTGATGGTGTGGTTTCCTGCACCAAGTTCAGCGGTGCCAAGGATGACTGGCCAGTAGTTCGTGCGGGAAGAACCACTGACGGTGCATTTGCCCATTCTGGCCTCTTTGTAAGTGAGGTCATTCATCTCTATGTCAGAGCCATCGATCTCACAGGAGATAGCGTCAGCAATCTTCTTGGATGTGGAATCAGATGGATTGCCAAGATACGCAACAACCTGACCGGTGAAGGCGCTAGAGACATCGAAGGAATAGCTGACGGATTTGTCCGTGCTATCAAGGACGTAATAAGTGTCTGGATGCTTTCTATCGCTTGTGTCGGTGGTCGCTTCAACGTTCGTTCCTTCTAAGACATCCGCTCTTGCGATGACCTGATTGGCATCGTTTCCTTTTGGAGCTGGGCCTTCAGTGAGGTTAGAGATGACCTTGTCCAAGGTTTCTCTTGATAAGCCGATTGAGAGAAGAACGTTATAGACCTTGTTCTTGAAGGAGGCGCCAGAGAAGGTCAAGAGGTCATTGACGTATTTGAGCATGTCGTGGGAATCGCCGGTGCCGATGCCTCTCTTCTCACCGATCTTTCCGAAGTTGGAGAAGAGATAGTCCTGATAGACCTCATCAAGAGAGACGCCAAGGAGACCGCTTAACAAGACGGAGCATAAGCCGGTTCTGTCAGTGCCGATTTTGCAATGGTAGAAGAGAGGGAAATTGTCTTCATCGGAAAGGATCGTGAAGAAGTTCTTAACGGCTTCGGTATTTCTTGAGAAGTGATGGAAGCCACCAGTGCTCGAAGTGTCCATCTTGCAGCTAGAGAACACGTTGGTGCCTTCAAGCGCAAGGTTATAGGAATCGCTGTCAGCGAGGTTGATCTCATTCTTAACGCCAAGGTGGTTAATCATCTCTTCGGTGGTCGCATCGGTAAGAGAACCGTTCTGGTTTTTGCCGCTCGTACGATAGACCATGCCTTGTTTGATCTTGGTGCCGTCTTCAGTGACTCTTCCACCCATATCACGGCAGTTGGTCATGCCAGAGATGGTGAGGTTCCTTGGGTATTTGCTATTGACCTCAAAGGTGTGGATCAAGGATTCATCGGTCGTACCATCCGCATAGGTCGCAATGAGTTTGTAATAGTTCGTGCCAAGGAATGGATTAGAGAAGGTGATCGATTCTTCGGTGTTTCCAAGAACGCGGTAACCATCGCTTAAGTCCGCTTTCTGGCCAAAGATAACGCTATAGGAAGAGACTTCCTTGCCTTCTGGGAGCTCGTAATTCCAGGTCAAGGTGATTGGATTGGAGTCTGAGAGGTTAGCCGTTCCATCAGGATATAAGTCAGCTGGGCATGTGGCGAATGAGCCATCATATTCGAGGAAGGCCTTCTGAAGGTCGCTATGGAGTTCAAAAGGTTCTTTGTCGTTAACGTTCTTAAAACCGCTTGGGTCGACGATTGAGACTTCAGTGCTTGCTTCTGGTCCTGTTCCACCGCATCCCGCTAAAGCCACAAGAGACAATGCGCTCAAAAGAATCGCGCATTTGATTGAGATATTTTTCATAAAGAGCCCCTTTATTTAATCTATGAAAGCGTTATACCAAATTACTCTTCCAAAAACAACAATTCGCGCATAAGCGCGCGTTGAAACTAAACAAAAAGGAAGCCTCGGTTGGCCTCCTCTTCAATTAAATGACAACCTTGTTCTTCCCGCTCTTCTTGCCGGAATACATTTTCTCGTCGGCTTCTTCAACCCATCTCTCAAGCGAAAGGTCGCCGAGGTTTTTAGTCGCACCGATGGTGATGGTGATTTGGATATCATCGCCTTCGAATCCAAACTTTTCGTTTTCGATCTTTTTCCTTAAAGCCTCCAGCCTTTCAAGAACTGAGACATTATCGTTTTCTTCAAAGACTATGACGAATTCCTCTCCGCCATAACGGCAGACGAAGCAATCGCTTAATTCTTTGGTTGCGATTTCGGCGATGCGTTTGAGAACATAGTCTCCACCAGCATGGCCATAACGGTCGTTGACGGCTTTGAAATCGTCGATGTCGAAGAGGGCGAGGACTTTGTTGCTCTTGTCTTCCATCATCTCGAAGTAGTCATATAAGCCATAACGGTTCTTAATCTGGGTGAGCTCATCGGTTCTTGATTCATTCATGATCTTCTTCTCAAGCGATAAAGCGTATTTCAAGAAGACGACCATGTA
>JAFXLR010000041.1 GCA_017531065.1 Bacilli bacterium | reverse complement strand
CCTCACTGCCCCAGCAGTCAGAACCGACGTTGAAAACGCTTTAGCGGAAACCATCAAAAAGAACTATCCAGAAGTCGAAGTCCTTATGGGCCCTAGCACCGCTGGTATCGCTCACGCTGCCATCGTTGGCCACATCATGAATCTTCCAATGGGTTATGTCAGAAGCGGCGCCAAAGACCATGGCAGACAGAACCAGATCGAAGGCAAACTCGAGAAAGGCCAGAAGGTCGTCGTCGTTGAAGACCTCATCTCCACTGGCGGAAGCGTCCTTGAGGTCGTTGATGTCTTAAGAGAAGCCGGTGCCGAGGTCCTTGGCATCGTCTCCATCTTCACCTATGGCATGAAGAAAGGCTTAGAGAGACTTGCCGCCGCTAACGTGAAGAACATCTCCCTCACCAACTTCGACGTCATCGCTAGCGTCGCTGCCGAAGAAGGCTATATCGAAAAGAGCGACATTGAGCGCTTAATCAAATTCAGAAACAATCCAAGCGACGAAAGCTGGATCAAAGGTGAATAGAAATGCGCAGCGTCATCGATATCGTTGATTTATCGGTTGAAGAGATTGAGAGCCTCTGCAAGACGGCTATCGACATCTCCGAGCACCCAGAGAAGTATAGCGAAGCCTGCAAAGGCAAAAAGCTCGCTACCCTTTTCTATGAGCCATCAACGAGAACCCGTTTATCATTCACTGCTGCCATGATGGAACTTGGCGGTAACGTTCTTGGTTTTGCTGGTGCAAGCAATTCTAGCGCCGCTAAAGGCGAGAGCTTTGCCGATACCGCGAAGACCGTTTCTTGCTACGCTGACATCATCGCCATGAGAACAACTCAAGAGGGAGCGGCATTAGTTGCTTCCCGCGCTGGCTCAATCCCAGTCATCAATGCGGGCGATGGCAGACACTGCCACCCAACCCAAACCATGGCGGATTTGCTGACGATTTATAAAGAAAAAGGCGGTTTTGATAACCTTACCGTCGGTTTCTGCGGAGACCTTAAGCTTGGTAGAACCGTCCACTCCTTACTAGCCGCTTTATCCCGCTACAAGAACATCAAAGTGGTCCTTATCTCTCCAAAGGAACTCATGCTTCCTGACTACGTCAAAGAAGACATCCTTGAACCAAACCACATGGAATACGTTGAGACCACCTCTCTTGAGGAAGCCATGCCTTCCCTTGATGTCCTTTATATGACCCGCATCCAGCGTGAGAGATTCGACGATATGGCCGAATACGAAAGGCTTAAGGATAACTACATCCTTACCGTCGATAAACTCTCCACCGCTAAGAAAGACATGATCATCATGCATCCGCTCCCACGCGTCAACGAGATCAGCGTCAAAGTGGATGACGATCCAAGAGCCTGCTACTTCAAGCAATGCTTAAATGGCAAATACATGAGAATGGCTCTCATCCTCATGCTTCTTGATATCGCTAAGAAGAACCCTGTCAAAGAAAATGTCTTCGCTGGCAAGGGCTACATCCATAGCGAGCACAAGTGCAACAACCCTAAGTGCGTGAGCCAGGGTGAACAAGAACTTGAGCCACTCTATAAAAAGATCGATGACGAAGGACACATGAGATGCGTCTATTGCGACATCGGTGAGCCAAGCAAATAAAAGAGCAAAAGAAAAGAGGCTGTGATTCAGCCTCTTTTTTGTTTGCGTGGTTGCTTAGAAGAAGACGCCTTCGGATTCCTGCTTCATCGCTAAGCTAGCGGTGAATGGGATACGAGTGGTGTAGCCTTCTTTGGCAGCGACATACTTCTTGGCCCAAAGGCTGAAGATCTCGGTGTTCCAGTGATTGACTGTGTCGTTATAGACCTCACGGGCAGCAGTGATTTCCTGCTGGAGATAGGAGTTCTGCTGCATGACAGCGGCGATTTCCTGATGGGCCTTGAGTTCTGGGTATTTCTCGAAAGCGATGTTGATCTTCTTGTCGATGTTCTCAAGGGTGGTCTGGAGTTCGTTACGGGCAACATCTGGATCAATGCCAGCGCGGGCCTTGGCGATGTTGGTGAAGGTGTCCTTATCTAAATCAACGGCCTTGTCGAGAAGCTTGGCGGCGTTCTTAAGGATGGTGACGCGCTGAACCATGTAGTTGTCGATGGTTGAAGCGTCGTGCTGGATCTTCTGCTCAAGCTGTTTGAAGTAGGTCTTGGCTTTGGCTTTCTTGAACATGTAGACGATGCCGCCGATGATGAAGAGGAACCAAACTCCGATGTTGATGAATTTGTCCATGCCATCAAGCTCGACTGGAACTTTCTTTTCGATGACGTGAACGCGTAATCCTTCGGTATTTTCCAAGGACTTGTCTAATTCGTCTAATTGTGGTGCCATTGTTATTCTCCTTTGTGGTTGGCTTTATATTAGCACCCTTAGGGTGCAAATAAACATATTATTTGTCGACAAAGTATTCGACCAAGGTGTCGTTTAACTCCTGTAAGAAATCCTCGTTGCCCTCGAAGATGGCCATGAGGCCTCTTTCGAAGTGGGTTAAAGCAGCATTGAGGCGAGAACCTCCGAAGTTGCCTTCTTTGCCTTCGAGGTAAGCTTTTCTTGAACCGCCGACTCTCGCAAGGCCCATATTCGAGACTTTGTGGACTTCGATGTATTCGACCCAATGGACTGGGACGGAGTGCCAGCTGCCATCTCCTCCGAACACGCTTACGTAATCGACCCTTGGGATTTCCTGATAGGACATCGCATTGACTCTGACAGAGTCTCCACTGCCTCTCCTTGAAGCCTCTTCCGCTTTCAAAATTAACGGCAAATCCCGTCCGGCTCCATCAGGAATGAAGAGCATTGGGTCAAGTCCATTGGCCAATGTCTCTTGCTCGAAGCTAGAAAAATTGGAACGGTACGGGGTCTTGAAAATGTATTCGAAAGGCTTATGAATCTGGTAGAGAGGAACGCTTAAGATCGGTGCAAGATCGAAGAAGAGATTCTTGATGAATTTGTCACAATATCCGACGAAGTCGTTCTTCATCCTCTCAAGGTCATAGCCCATAAAGTTGGTTGGCGAGGAAGAGTAATCGAATCTCTGTGAGTGCTCGCTCCTGACGACGGTGATCATGTTCTTCTTGAACATGTAGAAGTCATCGCCATAAGGCTCTGGGTTCTTTAAGAGATCGAGGGTGTTTCTGATGGCGAGAGGAGTATAGAGCAAACGGAACTCAACTTCGTTGTTTCTGTCATATGCGCCAAAGAGAGCGTCGAATTCATCGTCTCCCATCTTGGTGAAGTTCTCGTTGATGTTGCCGAGGTCTTTGACCTCTTCTTTGTCGAGTTTTTTGATGCGGTTCTTGACGAATTTCTGGAGTTCTTTCTCGTTCATCTTCTCAGCATGGACTGGGCTACGGGAGAAGACAAGGTGGGGAGCGGCTTCAGAGCCATAAACAAGCTGGGTGACCGCGGTGTATCTTGGAGCTGGATGATAAACGTAGGCGTGAAGGGTCTCACTATGATGCTGCGTGCGGACATGGCCTTCATTGTCGCGGTATGTGGTCGTCCAGTGAATCGTGAGGGTGCCTTCGTAACGTTTGTTATACATCTCACATTCGAGGACCTTCTCGAGGACGAATGGGTTGCCTTGTATTTGTCCGCTTAAGACTTCGAGGACGGATTTGTATGGGTCGGTGACCTCTTCGAATCCGAATTTCTCAATGAGGGCTTGGAGTCTATCGCCCATGAAGATCGGGTCAAGGTCGATGATTGGGGTGGCTTTTTCCATGACTTCCTGTGGGACTCCCCAATCGAGCATGTTGTTCAATGGGGCCGTAGTGTCATAACAGGCCTGAAGGAGCTCTTGCTTCTTCTTCTCCTCTTCATCAAGGACGGCTTTCGCAGCGGCGAGTTTCTTTTTGACGGCGAGGAAATAGATGAGAAGGAGCGCAATGCCTAAAGCAATGCAGATCCCAAAGACGATCCAACCTGCCACCGTATCCATATCGGAGGTCGTTCCTAGAACGATTCCAATAACCGAGGCGATGAAAGAAAGGATAGCGAAGACGATGAGAAGGATCTTCACGGTCTTGAGTTTGCTATATGTCTCAGATGCACGACGGGTGATGCCACACTGATGGTTATACTTCTTAACGAGGGCGGCGTTCTCTTCTTTGTTGACGCCGGACTTGGCGCAAAGATCGTCGAAATACGATGCCGCAGTATCGTGATACTGCTGTTTCAGCATCGTGTTGTACATCTTCTTCGGTTGATAAAGTACTTGTTTCTCAGCTTCGTCAGCCATTAACGCATTCCTCCAAATCCTCCAAAGCCACCAGGCATCTTGCCTGATTTGCTATATTGTTTCATCTGCTTCATCATCTGTTTGGAATTCTCCCATTTGCGGATGACGCGGTTGACGTCGGCATTGGTTTTGCCTGCGCCTTTCGCAATTCTATTCTTCTGGGAGAATTTGAGGACCTCTGGATGACGTCTCTCATATGGGGTCATCGAATTGATGATGGCTTCGAAGACCTTCATCTCTTTTTTCGCTTGCTCTTGTTGCTCATCGCTGACCTTAGGTGCGCCTGGAATCATTTTGAGAAGGTTTCCTAAGGAGCCAAGCTTCTGAACCATCTTCATCTGCTTAAGCATGTCCTCAAGGGTGAATTCGCCTTCCATGAGTTTGCGGCCTTCGCGTTCCGCTTCTTTCTGATCGACGGTCTCTTGGACTTTCTCGACAAGAGAGACAACGTCTCCCATGCCAAGGATTCTATCGGCCATGCGGTCAGGATAGAAGATGTCGAGGTCAGTGAGTTTTTCACCGACACCGGCGAATTTGATCGGAAGGCCGGTCATGTATTTGATTGAAAGAGCAGCACCGCCCTTGGCATCACCATCAAGTTTAGACATGATGACACCGGTAAGACGTAAGTCTTGGTTGAAGGTATTAGCGACGTTGACGGAATCTTGACCAGCCGCGGCATCGACTAATAAGAGAACCTCATCTGGGTGGACGGCTTTGTTAATGTTCTTAAGCTCATCCATGAGTTTCTCATCGATTTGGAGACGGCCAGCGGTATCAAGAATGAGGACGTCATAATTCTCATCCGTGGCTTTTTTGACGGCTTTCTTAGCGACTTCGACTGGGTCAACATTTGTGCCCATGTTGAAGAAATCGACACCGACTTGTTTGGCAACGGTGCCAAGCTGCTCAATAGCGGCTGGACGATAGACGTCTAAGCCAGCAAGGAGAGGTTTCTTGGAAAGCTTGTTCTTGAGGAGGTTAGCAAGTTTGCCAGCACTGGTGGTCTTACCTGAACCTTGGAGACCAACGAGCATGATGATCGTTAAGCCGTTTTGGTATTTGATCTGGCTATTGTCTTGGTCAAGGAGGGAGACGAGTTCGTCGTGACAGATCTTGATGAATTGCTGCGAAGGGTTGACCTTCAAAAGGACCTCTTGTCCAAGGGCCTTTTCCCTGACGTCCTCGGTGAAGGCTTTGACGACTTTGAAATTGACGTCGGCTTCTAAAAGGGCGATGCGGATTTCGCGGATTGCGCTTTCGACATTGGCTTCAGTGAGCTTGTCTTCTTTGCGCATCTTCTTAAAGAGGGCGCTGAATTTTTCTGATAATGTCTCAAATGCCATTGATGTACTCCTTCAAAGAGTCTAGTGCCTCTTCTTTTTCGTTTTCGTTTGCTTTTTCTAGTTTTTCGATGCGTTTTTGCAGGGATTTTTTGATTTTGATGAGCTTTATCTTGCTTTCTAGTTCCTCAAGTTTGGCGATGGCTTTCTTAAGGGTGTCGTTGACTGCGCTTCTAGAGATGCCTCTATCTTCAGCAATTTCGCTGAGGGATAAATCGTAGAGATAATACTCTTTGAAAAGATCCTGCTGGGTCTTCGTGAGAAGCTCTCCATAAGCGTCAAAGAGCTCAATCACTTCTTCGCGTCTAACGATGATCTCGTCTTTCATTTCTTCTCATTCCCCACTAGTAAGGCATGGAGGTATTCATCAAGATCGAATTCCTGGAGGTCGTCCATTCCTTCGCCTAAGCCAATGAAACGGACAGGGACTCCAAGCTCATCGCGGATGGAAAGGATGATTCCTCCTTTGGAGGTGCCGTCCATCTTGGTGATGACGATGCCGCTTATATCGCTCACTTCTTTGAAGGCGCTTGCCTGTGATACGCCATTTTGGCCAGTAGTCGCATCGATGATGAGGAACGTCTCATGAGGCGCGCCAGGAATCTCGCGTTCAAGGACGCGTTTGATTTTGCCTAGCTCCGCCATGAGGTTGGCTTTGTTATGGAGACGGCCTGCCGTATCGACGATCATAAGATCGATATTGTTTGCTTTGGCGTATTTGGCGCCGTCATAGCAAACGGAAGCTGGGTCGCCATTCTCTAAACCTGTGACGATTGGGCATTTCAAACGCTCAGCCCAAATCTTAAGCTGCTCCACCGCTCCGGCCCTAAAGGTATCGGCAGCGACAAGCATGACTTTCTTGCCTTTGTTCATGTAGCGATGGGCGAGTTTGGCGATTGAGGTTGTTTTGCCTACGCCGTTGACGCCTTCGACAAGAAGGACGGTTGGGCCTTCTTCGGCGAACTGGATTTCGTTGGTGATGCTTTCACCACCTTCGACGTAGCTGACGAACATCTGGTCGATGAGCTCTTCGTTGATCTTGGTTGGCTCGGTGATGTTTTCCTTCTGGGATTTGTCGAGAAGGTTCTCAACGAGTTTGAGGGTGAGACCCACTCCGACATCCGCTTCGATGAGGATTTGCTCTAATTCTTCGAAATAAGAATTGTCGACTTTCTTATAACGCTTCGAAAGATCTTCAAGACGATCAGCAAAAGCGGCTCTGCTCTTGGCTAAGCCTTTCTCATAGGTTTTGCTGTTCTCTTTCTTCGAAAACTTATTTTTTAAGTAACTGAATAAACCCATTATTTTTCCTCAGGTACGGCGATATAGGCTCTTTTGTTGAGAGCGTCTTTCGCGGCAGCAGTCTCCGCTTCTTTTTTGCTTCTGCCAGTTCCTCTTCCGAGCTCGCTGCCCATGAAGTATACACCGACGGTGTAGATCTTGTTGTTGCTTGGGCCTTCTTCTTTGATGGTCTTATAGACAACTGTCTCTTTGGTATCGGCTTGGATGGCTTCCTGAAGCTCGCTCTTAGGATTCTCCTCATAGAGGATGGTTCCATATTGGATTGGCTTTTCGAAAAGCTTCCAGACGAATTTGTATGTGAATTCTAAGCCTTGGTCCAGGAGCATCGCTCCGATGAAAGATTCAAAGCAATCCTCAAGGACGGAGAGGTTGTCTTCGATCTTGCCAGTGAAGGATGGGCCGACTTTGATATATGGCACTAAACCGATCTGTTTGGCCAATTCGGCTTCGGATTCGGTTCTGATGAATTGGCTTTTAAGAATGCTTAAATCCCCTTGTTGCATCTCTGGGTGGTAACGGTAGCAAAGCTCGCCTGTAACCGCACCCACAGTCGAGTCACCTAAAAACTCAAGCCTCTCATAGTCCTGATGCTTCTTGTTGGTGATGGCATTCACGGAACTATGGGTCAAAGCGACTTCATAGACGTCTTTGTTCTTGGCTTTGATTCCTAAGGTTTCGAAAAGGGGATCAAGATAGCTCATTATTCTGCTTTATCCTCGACGAATGCGTCTTTGATCTTGGTGATGACATCGCCCTCAATCAAGTGATAGAGGACTTCCATCGCGCTATGGAAGGATTTGCCAGTGCTATTGCCATGGGCTTTGACGACGACGCCATTGACACCCATGAGCATGGCTCCGCCGACGTTGCTTGGATCAAGTTTGTCGGTAAGAAGTTTGACGGCTGGTTTGGCGAAGAGGTAACCGATCTTGCAGCGGAGTTTGGACATGAATCCTTTCTTGAGAAGTTTGCCCATTCCTTTCGCGGTTCCTTCGGTGGTCTTAAGCATGACGTTGCCGGTATAGCCATCGCTGACGACGACATCGGCTAAGCCTTTGAGGAGCTTATCGCCTTCAATATTCCCGGCAAAATTGATGTTTTTCATTTCTTTGAGGAGTTTGTATGCCTCTTTGCCTAGTGGCGAGCCTTTGCCTTCTTCGCTGCCATTGCTAAGTAAGCAAACGCGTGGCTCTTTGACACCATAGACGGCTCTTGAGTAGCAGGTTCCCATGAAAGCGAACTGGGCTAATTCCTCAGGGGTGTTGGTGTTAGAAGCGCCAACATCGAGAAGTGTTGTGTATCCTTCGCCTTCAAGCTGAGGGAAGGCAGTGACAAGAGCTGGACGCTGGACACCTGGGATCTTCTTGAGAATGAGGGTGGCTGCGCTAAGGAAAGCGCCAGTCGCGCCAGCTGAAATAATGCCATCGGCATTTTCGTTCTTGACGGTATTGAGGGCGATGACCATCGAGGACTCTTTGCGCCTAATGACTTCAAGAGCGCCGCAAGTCATCTCAACGACATCTTCGGCATTGATGATCTTCGCAAAAGTAAGATCTTTGAGTTCTTGTTCTTTGCCAACAAGGATGAGCTCAACATCAGGATGTTTAGCGTGGAATAAGGAAACGCCTTCTTTGGTAGCAACGCTACCTAAGTCGCTTCCCATCATATCAACAACAATTTTTTTCATAGTGAAAAACCTCTGCTACGATAGTTAGTATAACTATCAAGAGTTTCTTATTCTAGGATAATCGGAAGTCGCTTAATGACTTCTTTACTTCGTTCATGATGATGACGTTATCAATGGACTTCTTGTCCTTGATAATTTCTTTGGCGTCATCACGCGCACATTCGAAGATCTTGAAGTCGCTGATGATGTTGGCGACTAGGAAAGAAGGAAGCCCAGATTGACGGGTTCCCATGAGCTCCCCAGGACCACGTAATTTGAGGTCCATCTCAGCGATTTCAAAGCCATCGTCGCTCTTCAAAAGAACTGACAGTTTCTCATTTTCTTCATCATCGCCTTCCCCAAAGAGGACAAACGTTGCAGGTGAACCATCTCGCCCTACTCGACCACGTAACTGATGGAGGCTTGAAAGAGAGAAATGGGATGGCGAATAGACGATCATGAGATTCGCTTCTTTGACGTCGATACCGACCTCAATAAGGGACGTTGCAACAAGGATTGGGCAGATTCCGCTCTTGAAGGCAAGAATCGCTACGTTTTTCTCTTCTTCGCTCATCTGGCCATGCATCATGACGACTTTGTCGCCGTAGTATTTCTTGTATCTTTCGTATACCGTTTTGACGGATGTGACTTCTTTGTCCTCCCCTCCTTCGATTTGAGGGACGACGACATAGATGCGTTTCTTTTCGCT
>JAFXLR010000040.1 GCA_017531065.1 Bacilli bacterium | reverse complement strand
GTTGGTCCGAAAGTCCACACCTGCCAGGCTTTGTTGCGGGTCAAATAATCGGTTGAATAAGTTGGGATAGACGCATTCCTACGCGTTCCGGTGAATCCAGGCTCGGTGTACACGGACATCGTTCCATCGTTCCAGAGAACGAGGTCCTCGAAGACGGAATCGACACCGGTTCTGTACTGCGAACGAAGAAGCTGTCCGTTCCTAAGAACGTATCCAAGACGGTGATCGAGGTTATTATAGGAGCTATCGCCATTGATGGCGCCCATGACGTCGACGTTATATTTCCTTTCGACCTCAGTGACTTGGTTGAAAAGGGTGTTTAAGCAATTGTCTCCAGGATATCCGTTTGCGTCGGTGACCTGGTTGGTTCTGAAATCGGTGATCTTTTTGATCTTGACCTCGAGGGTGTAGAAAGTGATTGGGTTTCCATTGCTATCCACAGCCTCATTATTTGGATCGTATGTTTGCGTGTTATACCTTGTATAAGTAAGCGTCGTCTCCGCATATGGGCTTGGATCGGCATTAGGCACTCTATCAGGGAGTCCATCAGCAGCACTGCTACTTGCCGCCTCGCTTGCTTTGGAGGAAGAACTTGGCTTTGAAGAAGTGCTTGGCTTCGACGAGGAGGAAGGAGTAGATTCTTCGAAAATGGTGAAAGGATCGTCGTTGACCTTATGCTCAGCGACGCCATTGATGCCAAAGAAGTTATGCAAAAGGTTGCCGCTTGCGAGGCTAGCGATAGCGACGGCGTAAGCCACCCCAACGATTATGAGCGCTTTATTCTTCATTCGGCTTTCCTTTCTTTAATCTCTTCCTAGCAAAGATGAACATCTTGCTAATGAAGAAATTGACTACAAAGATTATAGCCTCGACGAGAATTTTGAGAATGGTCAAACCGACATTCTTTGGGAAAACGAAGTCAAAGAGATATAGGAGACCTAGGCCAAGGCACATATTGAGGAGGAAAACAATCGCATAACGGCCTAATTTACGCCCAAAACCCTCTGGCCCAGGAAAGACTATGTAATTGTTCATGAGGAAGTTATACGGGCCACTTATGACTCTGGCGCCGATATATGGAACGAGAACCTCAAGAGGAAGCTCTTTTGGACCGAAGTAGGAGATTAAGGCAAAGAGGCCGAAATCGATCAAGAAGCTTGTTACGGCAACAAGGATATAAAGGATTGGGGTTCTATAGATCCTGAAGCTGTCTTTGATTGGATGGAAATGCGAATTGGCATTGTCATCATAGATGGTCTTGATGGTGATCTGAGATAGCCTTGCCGATTTCACGGCGTCGCTAAGGAAATTGAATTCGTATTCGTAACGGTCCCCCACTGTCGTGATGGCCATCTCCAAAAGGTTGCTAGGGATGCCGCGTAAGCCGGTTTGGGTATCGGTGACCTTAACGCCGGTCGACATTTTGAAGTAGCCTCTAGAGAAGCGATTTCCGAAACGGTTTCTTTTTGGGCAATCAGGGCTCGTGAAATCACGGACGCCGAGGACGAGCATATTCTCTTTTTCGCTTAACTCATCGCGCACCCTTAATATATCTTCGAGCGCGTGTTGGCCATCGCCATCGGCAGTCACAATGCCTTTGACTTCTGGAAGGTTGTCCCTCACGTATTTGAAGCCCGTTTTTAAAGCGTATCCCTTACCATGGTTCTTCGGATAAGAGATGACAGTAAAGTTATCGAGCTTTCCAATCTCATCGAAAATCGGCTTAAAAGCCTCGCCCGAGCCATCATCGATGACGACGATCTTCTCAAAAGAAGATGGATCAATCGTCTTCAAAAATGGGAGCGCTTTGTCGCACGGTTGGTAAACGGGGATGACTAATGCGATTTTCATGTACACCTTATAAAGTGAAAAATGGCCTTTTTTATTGAAAAAAGAGATACGCTCATTTTACATTAAGAACCCCTACTTTTCACACATAAATAATGCGCTTTTTCATATAGGTTTTTGATGAAGGATTTGCAGGGAATTTTTCAAAAAAAGCATCAAAAAAGGACCGAGGTTAATCGGTCCTAGTTTTGTGAAGTCTTAGGCTGAAGTGGTCTCTTCTTCTTTTGGTTCTTCTTTGTCGCTCTTAAGCGATTTGATGAACGGGATGAAGATGAGAACGCCCCAGGCGATCATGCCAGCGCCAATGACGCCTTCGCCGATCCAAAGGGCGGTCTGCCAGATTGGTGGGAAGTAGCCAGTGATCTCACGTGTCATGATGTTAGAGTTGACGACACAGTAGAGAAGGTTATGGGCGGCACGACGTAAGACGGTGACATCGCCTTCGCTCTCTTCGTCTGGTCTTGACCATGGCTTAGCGCCGTTGAGGTTGAGGTCGCCGCCAGCGTAGCACATCTGCTTGTTGGACATGTAATCGTTGACGTGGAAGTCGCAGATGACAGAGCCAACGAATCCCCACTCCTCACGGAGAATGGTGGTAAGGAGGCGATAGTCGCCGCCAGTCCACTTGGTTCCGATACGGTTGAAGGAGGACATGATGCCGCGGGTCTTGCCTTCTTTGACGGCCATTTCGAATGGCTTGAGGTAGATCTCACGGATGGCTTGCTCGTTGCACCAGGTAAGCTTACCTTCGGTGTCACGGTTGGTTTCCTGATCGTTGAGGGCGAAATGTTTGACGTTAGCGTAGACGCCATACTTCTGAACGGCTTTGACGACGGTAGCCGCGCACTTGCCGGACTGGAATGGGTCTTCGCTGTAGTACTCGGTGTTACGTCCGCCGAATGGGGAACGGTGCATGTTGACACCTGGGCCATACCATCCGGAGTATGGGAGCTTGTCGCCCTTTTCGTTACCGATGAGGGCTTCGTTGCCAATGGCCTTGCCCTGCTTCTCAGCAAGTTCAAGGTTCCAGGTCTGAGCGACTAAGCACTCGGAGCAGTAATAGCAGGTATCATAGACGGCCTTGTCACCAAGGAAGGCGACAATGCCGGTAGGACCATCGAAGGAAGTGGTCTTTGGAATGCCAAGACGGAATATGTCTTTGGTGGAGTAGCAGCCGCCATTGAAGAGGGCTTTGTACTCATCGAAGGTCATCTGATCGAGGAAGGTTTCCCAAAGTGGGTCATCATAGTCCAAATTGCAGAGTTCTTTGAACATGACGGTGACTTCTTCGTCAGTCCATGGCATCTCATCGAAGTCCTCTTTGTTGCCACTGCTGCGGCTGTTGCACTGATCAACGAAATCCTGATCGACGATACGGTCAGCATCGGTTGGCATCTTTGGCATAGTGCCAGCGAAGTCGGAGCGGCTGAGGCTTTCCTGGAGATGATCGTCAGCGTCCTCATAAAGAGGTTTGACTTTGGTTCCGGTGACTGGATCCTTTTCATATTGGATGCCAGTAGCTAAAGCTTTGGTGAAGGTGTCGGTGTCGTGATGGGCATCGGTTCCAACGTGGAAGACGTAATCGCCTGCTTCAAGCTCGTAGCCTTTGAAGCCGTTGGCGTTCTTGTCATTGTAATCGAAGGAAGCGAAGTCATATGGGGTGACGGTGACTTTGACGGTTGCGTCTTTGCCCGCCTCGATAAGAGGGGTCTTTTCGTAACCGACGAGGACCTTGTAGGCCTTTTCGATGCCACCGACGGTGTATGGGGCTTCGGCGTAGACCTCGACAACGTCTTTACCAGCGACGGTGCCGGTGTTCTTGACCTTGACCTCGATCTCGAAGGAGTCTTTGGTAAGGGCGGCCGCTTCAAGGGTGCTCTTGTTGAGGAGCTCGTGCTCGAAGGTGGTGTAGCTTAAGCCATAACCGAATGGGTAGACGACGTTCTGGTTGTACCAGTTCTCATCATCCTTGCCACGGGTTTCGTAGTAACGGTATCCGAAGTAGATGTTTTCTTCGTAGTCGCAGAAGTTGAAGTCAAGGAGTCTGTTTCTGTCAGTCTTGGCTGCTTCAAGGTCTTCCATGCTCAAGGCGTACTTGTCGCTATCGAAGACGCGGTTGTCGCCGAAGTTCATCCAAGTTGGATCGTTTTCGTAATGGGTGTAAAGGGTATCGACGGTGTGTCCGCTTGGGTTGACTTC
>JAFXLR010000005.1 GCA_017531065.1 Bacilli bacterium | reverse complement strand
TCCTCTGCTCGATCGCTAAAAACAAGGCCATCGATTTCATGAAGAAGAACAAGGCCCTTCCTTCCTCCGATCTCATTGAAGAGATATACGGAGAAGAAGAAAGAAGCAACCCTGTCCTCAACATGATCGAACCCCTCTTATCCAACAAAGAAACGATCATAGTGTATCTACGAGCAATTCACTCCTACAGCTGGGATGAGATTGTCGAGGAAACCGGCATTCCCGAATCATCCGCCAGGAGAATCTACACGAACGCGAAAGAGAAGCTAAGAAAGGAGCTATTATGGGCTTAGACAAAAGAATGAAGAAAAGGATGGAGCAGATTGATAAAAACCTCGACGCCATCGTCAAAAATCCATATCAGAAAGAAATAGTTGAGAAGAAGCCTAAACGCTTCCCATCATGGACGAAATGGGCCCTTCCTTTCGGAGGCGCGGTTTTGACTGCTTCTTTAGCCTTAGGAATCGTTCTTCCTATTACCCTCTTAGGAGGCTTAAATGCCAACCAAGGCACCGCAACAGCAAGCGTTCCTTCACGCGATAGCAACTACAAGGATAATCCTCGTGAACCAAGCGGTTCTATGACGAAAAATAACCCAAACCATTATGACGAATACAAAGACGGAACTTACACACCTGAAAACGTCAATTGCCTAATCTCTCCAGACAAAGAATCTACCAGAGCTGGCGTCACCAGCCGCATGAGCGAAACCACATACAATTCCTATAGAGCCTTCGCGAAGAAATTCGTCACTTTGATGATGGAAGTCAATAATCCTCTTGATGATGAAAAGAGCATGGCCATCTCTCTTCCTGACGCATATCTTAGCCTTGCCATCACCGGAATCATCTCTGATGAAAATGGTTTGCAGGATGTTCTGAGTTATCTTGAGTTAGAAAACATAAGCGCTCTTAAAAACGCCGCAAAACAAATCATTTCCAATCTCGGAACGATGGAAAAAGATTATGGAGGAAACGACGTCGGAGGCCTCAATCTCAATTCCATTTGGCTCAATCCGGAAAAGATGTCCTTGCTCGCCAAAAAAGATGAAGATCTCTATCGCGACCTCAAGAATATCTTTGAAGCCTCTCTCTATCTCGATGGCCTTACCAGCAACAAAGCCAAGCAGTACATCAGCGAGAATGGGTTGCCTGACAAGCCTATCCCAAATATCGAGCTTCCTCACGATGACGATCCTGCCGCTGTAAGCATTATGTCCGTCTATTACGATATGGATGTTTTTGAGGCCCCGGATCGGTATCGGAGCGAATATAATAGCGGCCAACACACGATGAGCTACACGGTTGGCGGTCAGACCAAGCAGGTCGATTACATAGAACAAGTCAATTTTCGTAGCCAAATCGTCGAAAACGATAATCTCACTGGCGCAACCCTGTCACTTGATAATAGCCATATCAACTTCTTCTTGCCGAAGGACGAGACCGCTATGCCTAGCGCGATCCTTGGTGATGTGCTAGACGAGAATTACTCCATCAAGGAATTCACTTATCTGGAAGATGATGAGGAAAAGAGCACCTCATTATGCACGGTTGATATCTCCGCCCCATATTTCTTTATTGAAAATAAAGCGTGCTTGAATCGTCAAGAATTGACATCGGTCTTCCCTAGCCTCACTTCTCATGGAGTTGCCTCACGTCTTGCTTCATCGAAGAACGGATTACCTGTCGCTCTCGAATCCATAATGCAGTTCTCTACCATGAGGTTCGATTACAACGGTTTCTATTCTTGCTCTGCGACGATCGTGATCTCTGATACGTCTGCTGCCCATAGCAGTGATGTAATTGTTGATTTCGACCTCAATCGCCCTTATGTGTTTGAAAGAAGCAGATATATCCGTAGCAGTGACGGCGACTATTACGAAGTCCCTATCATTGTTGGCGAGATCGTCGATCCTAATTACCTCGTCTAACAAAAAAGGCCACAATCAACGTGGCCTTTTCTTTTTGAAAACTATTAGAGCGACCCTTTCTTCAAGTCGTGTATGGCTTCGACTGCAAACCTAATCTTGGTCAGCCATTTTTCTTTGTTCAAAGGATATGCGAAATATGTTTCCTCAGGAGAGGAGAGATCAATGATTCCTCCTTTCCCTTTCCAGTTGTAGTCAATATGGAGCCCAAAGCTCTGAAGTGGTTCTTTGTGGAAGACAATACCGTTAGGACCTTTAACGACGATTCCGTTTTCGATGTCATGGGTGAAATGGTGGCTTCCTTCCAAAGGAACAAACCCAATCTTCACACCTTCCATCTTCTCCATTCTGACGTCATCCTCAAAATGGTATGTGCCATCTCTTACTTCTTTTTCGACATTGCTCTTTTCCCATTCGAACCAATCGCTGATTCTTGTGAATTTGGTTTCTTCATTCAAACAAGAAAGAGTGCCATCCTCATTGAGTCGATATTCCACTCCGCATGAGTCACATTTGAGGGTGTCACCATTAGAGGACATTTCAAATTCTTTGCCACAGTGGGGACACTGATAAAGAACCCTTTCAAGACCAATGGCTCTATTCGGATAATCGATTTTGATATGGTTTTGTAATTGATATTCCTCTTCGTCGGAATTGAAGCAATTCCTTATCGTTTTCTGAATATCCTCAGCAGAAAGCCCCTCAATTTCACTCTTTGGGATGATGCATTCCATCTCCGCAACGATTGGGACATTCCTCACGACTTGGTCGCTCCATTGAGGCTGGCGGAGATAAGACCCATGGCAGTTAAGGAACACAACAGGGACCTTCATGTATTTGACGAGTTTGCCTAGGCCTTCGTCGATCCTTAGAGGTTTCCCAACGAAGGAATAGACGGCCTCAGGATACATGACGAGGATCTTTCTCTTCTTTTTGAGGACTTCCGTCATCGGAATGATGCTTGCGGGGTCGTTGACGAATCTTCTTTTCGGCATGATGCCGGAGTGGACGCAGACGAAATACTTGTCGATGAATTCCTCGGCAGCGCAAACCCAGTAGCTTCTTCGAGGGCTAGTCGCTCCAAGTCCAAGATAGATATCCATGAAGGAGGAGTGGTTCGACAAAAGGATATAAGGAGGTTTTGGAATCCTTCCGACCTTCTTAATGACGGCCTTTTCTTTCTTCCTTGCGAAGAAGGCGGCGGTTCTGATGATGAAAGAGAAAAGGAAAAGAATCCTCTTCGGTTTCATATGGACATCGATTCTTTTTATTTTTCCCATCGTTTAGGAAAATTATAGACCTTGAGTGGACCCTTTCATATGTGCTTATTTCTTCCTTTCGCGCCCGTTCATCCGTAAAATGTTCTTAATCGAGGAAAGATTATGAAAAGAAAGACTCCTTTTTTGATGGTGACCATGCCTTTATTCGCCATTGCTACTTTAGGTGGTTGCAACGCCACTCCACGCAAATCGGCTCCAGCAAGCCAAGAACCGGAGGAAAGCAAACCTCTTGAGGCATATCCCGAGATTCCTTGGGTGCAGATTTACGATATGCGTAATTTTATTTCCCACGAATATGCCAATATTGACGAAGCCATCGTTTTTTCTGCTATCAAGGATGACTTACCAAGACTACATTCTGCTGTAGTGGAATTATTAAAGAGAAT
>JAFXLR010000039.1 GCA_017531065.1 Bacilli bacterium | reverse complement strand
GCAGGGGGTAGTGGCACGACCTTAAAGAACAATACTACCTACCTCATGGCAGGCGGGTACGAGTGCAACACCCCCATGTGCGCGGATGACCTGATGGAAGAGGACTATCTCGACAAGGATGTCGCCGATGAATCGGTCATTCTTGGTTCTAGAAAAGCCCTCGATCCAAACGAGTACAACCAAGACTACAGCTTCAAGTACACCTTCTACCTCAGGAACTCTTCCATGAGTGAGATGGCAAAAGCAAACTATTACATCGACTTCTCATCGATCACCGAGCCAACGAACACTGATGCTAGCTGCGCAATCGAGGATATCGTCAGGGTCAGAGTCTATGACTCTCACTTCGACGAGGACGTTCTCGAGCACGACATGGTGGGCACATATGCCCGTAAGGCAAAGAACTTCTCTCAGAATGCTTCTAATAACGAGCTCATCACCGGCACCAGCGAAACCACCAATGGCTACACGGCGAAAAGAGATGAGAACAAAGGATATTGCACTAATTTCCTTAACGACGATGGGAGCGATCCGTTAGCCATGATCGTCATGAAGAACGAGACTTATCTCAAACCTCGTGAGATCAGACGTTTCACCGTCGTCATCTGGCTTGAAGGCTTTGATACCGACTGCGTCGGCGAGAACCCAGTGGGTGCCGCTTTGACGATGGCAATGCACTTCACCAGCGAGTCTTTGACCCAATCCTGGGCTAGGGATTCAAGCGGAAGCACTCTTGAAAGTGCTTCAAGTATTTCAGAGTAATTAGCGGAGGATTTTGTTTACGCGCGTACGTAGAGGAACAAAAATCGGCGTCAGGCAAAGAAGCCTTCTTTGGGCAGGTCTTGCCCTTTTTTCGCTTACTTTGAGCGCCTTCGTCACCTCAACGATCGCCTGGTTCAGCGTCTCTGACTTCCTCACCGTCGGAAATATCTACGTCACCACGACCAACCACGATATCCGCATCGGCCAAAGGAACGAGAAAGGCATGATCGAATTCGCCTCAAACGATGAGATCCATAACGACACCCAAGCCTTCCTCACCCCAGTGAGCAGCATGTTCCAGGATAATAGCGAGTACAGCGCAACATCCTTCCCAACCCTTTCTAACGAATACCCCTCCGCTCATGGATACCGTCAGACAGGAGTGGCCACAACCGGTTTCTTCCAAGAGGAGATCTTCCTCACGACCGATGTTGGCACCTATGTCTATCTCGATCCAACAACGAGCGTCACCGCCAACACTTCCCTTAACGAAATCGCCGCCGTCCAAACCGGATATAGCGTCGAGGACCTTAACAAAGTGGAAGAGGCCATCCGTGTCTCTTTCTACTCTGAAGATGGCTACGTCATCTATGAGCCAAACGTCGAAACTTCATCAAAGACAAAACTTGGTGGACTTCTCGATGTCAGCTTCTATGACGGATACATCGATTACAATTCTTCTTTTGAAGAAGTATTGTATGGGGAATATAATGAAGACGCTAATTTAGTTTACGAAGACGCCGTGGGCCATGATGTCGTCCATCATGAATACGACGATTCGAAACCAGGCGTCGGTGGAAAGACGAAAGCAGGCATCAAACACCTTAACCTTGAAAGAAGCGCCTCTGAAGGTGGTTTAAAGATCAAGGAAGAGGAGTCCTATTCCCTTAGTGAATTAGGTCACACCAAGAAATGGGTCACTTACATCGCCCCAAATGAGATCAAGCGCCTTGTCATAACCATCTATCTCGAAGGATGGGACAAAGAATGCTCGAACGAACTCATTAGCGCTGCCTTCAGCGCGCATATTGCCTTCATGGGTGAGCACCGCACTGTCGCGCCGAATAACAACTAACAACTTCATCAAAGAGGAGAGAAATAATGGAAAACTATTTCAATTACCTTCGTGAAATGGTCCTAGCCGTCCTTAGCAATTTCGCTAGGTGGATGAACATGCGCTGGGCCGTCCCGTGGGCCCCAGTCCCTGACGATTTCGTCCGTTACGGAATCATCTTCGACAACTTCGCATCCGGCTTCGGTTTCTGGGGCTGGTTCTTCTTTGTCCTCTTCGCCATTTTCTTCGTCGCAGCCATAGGCGCACTCGTTTTCCTCATCTATTGGCTCTTAAGAAAATACATCAAGTTCTACCGCACTGAGATCGATCGCGAAAGGTTACGCGAAGAAGTCCAGAACCTTCAGATCGAGCTTTATAACGCCACCCAAGAAAAGAACAGAATCCTTGGCCTCCAGCTTGATTCCCTTGGCATCTCCCCAAGCGAATCCATCTCTGTTGGGGCTAATAACGAAATCTCACCTCAAACCGAAGAAACAGAGGAAGGGGAAGAAGGTGCCGTCCCAGGAGAAAAGGACGTCAGATTCCCTCGTCTTATCGCTGTCGATGAGAAGTACGCTGAGATTTCTACCCATGTCGAGCTTCCTCCTGACGCCACCGACATCACCCTTCAAGAAATCGTCGAAAGATTCAGAAACTACGCTGCTTCCCAGCTCAAACTCTATTACACCATCCCAGCCATGCGTGCATTCTTCGCTAGCATGGGAACCGGCAAGATCATCATTCTCGAAGGTATTTCCGGTACAGGTAAAACCTCTTTGCCATACGCCTTAGGCAAATTCTTTCAGAATAACTGCACGATCTGCTCCGTCCAGCCGTCTTGGAGAGACCGTTCCGAGCTCTTAGGCTTCTACAATGACTTCACGAAGAAATTCACCGAAACGGAATTCCTCCGTAGCATCTACGAATCCACCTTCCGTGAGGATATCAACCTCATCGTCCTCGATGAGATGAACATCGCCCGTATCGAGTACTACTTCGCTGAGTTCCTTTCCATCATGGAAATGCCTAACCCATCGGCCTGGAACATCGACCTCATCTCTTCCCCACAGAAAGATGATCCGAAGCACCTCCACGATGGCAAACTCCTCATCCCTCAGAATGTCTGGTTCATCGGCACCGCGAATAACGATGACTCCACCTTCACCATCACCGATAAGGTCTATGACCGTGCTATGTCGCTTTTCTTCGACACACAACCAGAAGGGCTACCACACCAAGGAACATGTGCAAGCCCGACGAGCAGAGCGGTTCGAGCGGTGGAAGG
>JAFXLR010000003.1 GCA_017531065.1 Bacilli bacterium | reverse complement strand
GTCGCCGAGTCGATCCGCTTCATCGAGAAGACACCTGTAATCGTGACGGACGTTCCAGCGCTTGCGTGCGAAGACACCGCGACGCGCCGCTTCGACGGACTCGGCGCGGAGCTTGCCGCACGAGAAGCGGCGGGCGCTTCCTAGAGCGAATGGGACGATTGAAGCGGCAACCGCGGCAGTACTGCCACAGCTGGAGCCTCCAATGCCTCTCTTGTGGCTTGGGTCCCATGGGTTATAGGTGATGCCAAGGTGGCCGGTTGTTCCGGTTCCGCCCATGGCGAGTTCGTCGAGAGTGGTCTTTCCAAGAAGGACGGCTTTGGCTTCCCTGAGTTTGGTGATGACGGTCGCATCATAAACTGGGATATATCCATTAAGGATATCGCTCGAAGCGGTTGAAGGAATTCCCTTCGTGGAATAGTTGTCTTTTGAGAAATATGGGATGCCCCAAAGTGGGTTATCCTTCTCTGGTTCGGTTAAGGAGGCGGCAAACGCTTTGGCGCCTTCATCGTCGATAAATTCGAAAGCGTTGTCCTTGTTCTCATGGGCTCTCTTGAGAGCTTCTTCCGTGAGTTCAAGTGGGGTGACTTTCTTTTCGACAAGAGCCTCATGGAGCTCCTTGAGTGATAAATCTAAGTAACTCATAGAACGACCTTCGGCAACTTAACTTGGTTGTCCTGGACATTGCCAGCATTCTTTAAAGCGACCTCACGTGGAAGGGCCTCAAGGGCTTCGTCTTCGCGGAGGAAATCGGTTGTGCAATCAAATGGGAAAGTCATTGGCTCATAGTTCTCTAAGCCTTCGATCTCTCCAATCGCACCCATTAATTTCGTGAGCACCCCGAACTCTTTCATCAGGGTATCGTATTGCTCATCTGACATTGAGAAGAACAGCCTGTTGGCTGCATCCACCAATACTTCTTTTGTGATTGTTTTCATAGTTTTTACCCGAACATAAGGTTACCACTTGTGAGTGGTAAACAAAAGAGAAGCCACAAAATCTTTGCGGCTCCTCTGTTTTTTGTTACTAGTTATCGCGGTTTTCGAGGTCGGAAATCTCGTTCACTCTTCTAAGATGCTTGTCACCCATGAAGTCGGTTGAGAGGAAGATGTCCACTCTCTTAAGAACGTCTTCGGTCTTCATGAAACGGCCAGCGAAGGCGACCATGTTTGCGTTGTTGTGCATCCTGAGAAGACCGGTGACTTCATCGTTATAGCCAATGCCACAGCGGATGCCTTTGACCTTGTTTGCGGCGATTGAGATGCCTTCGGCACTGCCACAGCAGAGGATGCCGTATTCGGCTTTTCCTGAGGTGACGTCTTTGGCAGCTTTCTCAGCGAAGATTGGGTAATCAACCGAGTCGGCTGAGTAGGTTCCTTCGTCTAAGACCTCATGGCCTTTTTCGAGGAGGTGCTTTTTGATGGCTTCCTTAAGCTCGAAGCCAGCGTGATCGCTTCCGAGTGAGATTTTCATTTTTGTTCCTCCCAGTAGGACAGTATTTTTTCGAAAGGTATAGGACCTTCTCTAACCAAGGTTATTTTATCATCTGCGGTTAAATTGATGATGGTTGTTGGAGTCAAAGACTCACATTCGCCTTTGATGACGGCTGGAAGCTCATCGCCAAACGCTTTAACGACATCGTCGAAATATTTTGTGGTTGGTTCGCCTGATTTGTTAGCGCTTGTGACAAGAAGAGGTTTCCCCACCGCTTCGATAAGATTCTTAACAAACGGTGAATCAGGAACTCTGATGCCGATGACATTCGTTCCAAGAGTGACCCATTCAGGAAGGCTCTTTTTAGCATTCACAAGAACGGTCAATTCGCCTGGCAAGAAATGATCCATGACGGCTTTTGCTTTATCTGAAACTTCGATATATTTCGCTGCTTCTTCAAGCGACGAACACATAAGGGCAAATGGCTTGTTCGGCGGACGTCTTTTGATGGCGACCAAACGGTCAAAAGCAACCTTTGAATCATAAATGCAACCGACCCCATAAACGGTTTCGGTTGGGAAAGCTAAAACCTTTTCATCCGTAAGGACTTTGCTGGCTTTTTCTATGTCACAAATATTCAAAATTTCCATGCAAAACCCCATTATTTTACGAAAATGTAGAGGAATCTTGTGAATCCATTAAGGTCTTTCGCGAACTCGTAAGTGTAGTCTTCGAGATACTTCTTCATGAGGTCTTCGAGCCACATTTCAAGGTCTGGAGAAATCTCAAACGCCATGAAGATGGAACCCTTCTTGACCTTCTTATAATCTCTGAAGATCGACTCATAGACGGAGTGTTCTTTATCAAGCCAAAGTGCGCTTGCAGGTTCATAGTCTCTGACCGATGCTTGAGCGTCTTCTTTGTTAAGGATGTATGGCGGATTGGAAACAATGATATCGAGGTTGATGTTGTTCTCAATGTATGGGGTCAAAGCATCGCCCTCAAGGACTTGGGCTCTGATGTTATAGCGGTCGAAGTTCTCTTTTGCGACTTCGAGGGCTTTTGGAGAGATGTCGCTTGCGACGATGAGCCAATTCGAGAAGCTTTGTCTAAGGCCGATTGAGATACAACCACTGCCGGTTCCGATATCCGCGCACACCAAATAGTTACGAGGATCGTAATAGTTGTCGATTCTCTCGCTGATGCCGGAAACGAGTTCTTCGGTCTCGCTTCTTGGTATTAAAACGTTCTCGTTGATCTTGATTGGATTTCCAAGGAAATCAGCCTCACCGAGAATGTATTCGACAGGTTCGCCTTTAATGAGTTTCTGAACCTGTTCTTTGAAGAGTTCGTAGTTCTTCATTTCCCTCTCTTTGTAGAAGAGGACATCGATTTGTTCATGAAGGCCTTCGTCGTGCATCAAAAGAATGCGCAAATCCATGGCCATGACGCCATATGGTTTTGCAAGCGCATACGCTTCCTTGTAGGCTTCATCAATCGTTGGCATTATTTGTTGCTTTCTTCTAAG
>JAFXLR010000038.1 GCA_017531065.1 Bacilli bacterium | reverse complement strand
GATCATAGGATTAAGGCTATCAAGATCAACCTTAACGAGTCCGTCGTAATATGCTACATCGCCGGGCTTAAGCTCTTTGTACTCGCCGATCCTTCCGTGAATGTCGTAGAACTCTTTTACTGTCTCGTCTGTCTGCCAGATGGATGAGAGACATGTTGTCTCTGTAGTCATAACATCCACACCGATCCTGAAATCCGCGCTAAGATTCTTGACACCGGGGCCTACAAACTCCATAACTTTATTCTTTACATAGCCGCTTGCAAATACTTTACCGATAATGGCAAGTGCAACGTCCTGAGGACCAACGCCCTTCTTGGGTGTTCCCTCAAGATAAATAGCAACAACGCCGGGCATATCAACATCGTATGTCTGTCCAAGAAGCTGCTTAACAAGCTCGGGACCACCCTCACCGATAGCCATAGTACCGAGGGCACCGTATCTTGTGTGAGAATCGGATCCAAGGATCATGCTTCCTGCAGAAGCAAGCATCTCTCTAGCATACTGGTGGATAACTGCCTGATGAGGAGGAACATAGATTCCGCCGTATTTCTGAGCAGCTGTAAGACCAAACACGTGATCGTCTTCATTGATGGTACCACCTACCGCACAAAGTGAATTGTGACAGTTTGTAAGTACATAGGGAATAGGGAACTTCTCAAGTCCTGAAGCTCTCGCTGTCTGGATGATTCCTACATATGTAATGTCATGAGAAGTAAGCTTATCAAACTTAACGCACAGCTTATCCATATTGCCGGATGTATTGTGAGCCTTTAAGATTCCGTAAGCGATAGTATTCTCTTTTGCAGTTTCTTTAGTTGCATTAACACCCTTGGATGCAAGAACCTGCTGTGCCTGTGCATCATCGGGTACGATTGTGTTACCGTTTAAAAGATAACAGCCTGTGTCGAATGTTGTTACCATTGCCATTCCTCCTGCCTAGTAATTCGAAGCGCTATACATGTATACAATTTCACAGGCGCTATTTTATCATAGTTTCACCTTTGTTGGTAGGATATTTTTTAATCAGAATCCAAAATCTTCTGGAGTTCTGCCGTAATTTCCTCTATTCCTGCGGCTTTAAGCTCTTCTCTAAATAGTCTGACTTCTTCCTCGGGAGTACAATCATACTGACCGTATGCAATAAGAGGTACGTACTTGTCACAGACCTTTAATACTCCCTGAATCTTATCGTTTATCTCCGGCCTTGAAAAAGATACTCGGTCCCAAGGATAATCTTTTGCAATTACATCATAATTAGCGACAAGCTTTTCGTAATCTTCCCAGGCATAGGATGAATTCTTTATCTCATACTCATCTCTTCTGCCCCACCAGAAATTGGTCACGATTCCGTCTCTCTCGTCATTGTATCCGCTGGGCTTCTCAAGCATGCCATCCTTATTGATAACATACTGAACTCCCCGTATACCATAGTTCATAAGCCTATAGCATTCTTCATCATTTCGAAGGATATCATAGACCATAAGCGCTCTCTCGGGATTCTGAGACTTTGAGCTGATCCCTACCGCGCCGTGGAGGATACTTGTCCTCACAAGATTTCCGTTCTCCTGACCGAAGTAAAAGAACTTTGTCCTTGCCTCAGGTTTAACTATCTCCATGTTGGGCTTGATGATAGTGTAGAAATTCTGGGTATGATGCTGAATCACCGCAGTCTCTCCGGAATAGAACTCATCATCATTCTTGCCCGCATAATTAAGATCCTCTCGCCAAACACCGATCTTATCCCACTCTTTCATGAGTCTGGCAAAAGAAATAAAGGATTCCCCTTCATAATATGGAGAAACGATCCTTCCGGGTGAAGTAGAATATGCACCCCAAACTCCGTATGTACCGAGTTCATATATAGGAACGTACTGCTTCACCGACATAAGATAACCAAGTGCGTGAATTGCTTTCTTACCGTCGGAATCCCAAGGAACCATCCTTGGTCTTGTCGTTCTGATATATTTGAAATAATTATCAAGATCGTTCCAGCTCTTTATCTCATTTATGCCGGCCTCTCTCGCAATATCATCTCTGTATATAAATCCGTGGTTGGTCCACTGTGTGTATTCATTTTCGGGAATAAGATAGATCTTATTATTATAAGTACAATAGTCCCAATCCTGATCCGAAACATGTTCGAAGGTTCTGGGGCAGTATGTCTTAATAATATCTTTGGAAAGTGGCATGAAGTTGCCGTTTAGGACATTGGGCCATGCATCGAGCCAGTCACTTCCTGTGCCGATGATATCTATGTTTTCTCCGTCCATAGAAAGCGCACTGTTGTAATTATTGAGATAATCATCCCAGGCTACATAATAGATATCCAGCTTTGCATTGGCTTTTTTTAACAAGATCTTGTTGAGTTCATCAATAACCTTCTCGGTCATTCCATTGGTAGGCTTATCACCTCAGGTACCACGGGTTGGGATGATTTCGCCAGTGTACATATGGACACCCTGCTTGGTGTCGAAAGTATCGCCGAAATAAGCGCCTGGGGATCTGACGATCTGAGAGACGATGACACGTTCTGCGCCATTAACGATGAAGGTTCCGGATTCGGTCATCATTGGGACATCGCCCATGAAGACTTCGGCACCTTCTTTGAGAGTACCGGTTTTCTTATTGAAAATACGTAATGTGACCTTGAGCTTGCTTGAATAAGTAAGGTCGTTTTCTTTGCACTCGAGTGGTCCGTATTCTGGCTCCTCGAAGCGGGAATCGACGTATTGGATTTCCGTTGTGTTAGCGTAGTTGGCGATCGGGAAGACTTCTTTGAAGACCTCATCGATGCCGCTCTTGAGGAAGAGCTTGAAGGACTCAGTCTGAATCTCAACCAAATATGGGAGTTCGAGAGAGCCGGAGATTTTTGAGAAGTCAAGACGGCCATTAAGCCTCGTTGGGTACTTCTCAAGGTAGTCTTTAACTGCGTTGTTTGCTTTTGCTGCCATTAAATTAGCTCCTTTTTGTCACTTGCTTTGATGACGAGATAACCTTTTTTCTTTGTAAGAACCTCTACCTTATTAAATAAGGAAAAAAGATGTTCTTTCACGCTAAGGGCGCCTTGCTTGACCCTGATGACGATGATGAGAGAGCCATCTTTCGTAAGATGTTCCCCTGCTTCGTCATAGATCTTGTAGGTGACCTTCTTCCCTGCCCTGATAGGAGGGTTAGAGATTATCGTGTCATAGATGGAGTTGATGTTGAGGTAAACGTCGCTATTGACGATCTCTACCTGAGACGAAACGCCCAAGATATCGGCGTTCTTTTTGCTCAGTTCGAGGGCCCTAACATTCACGTCTGCTAACGTTATGAATCTGTTAGGGTCGAGGTGGGCGAGTATTAGTCCGATTGGTCCCACTCCACACCCAAGGTCGAGAATCTTTCTCCCTAAAGAGAGATTGGCGATGGTTTCAAGCAATATTCTGGTGCCATCGTCGAGCCCTCTTTTGCTGAAGACTCCAAGGTCGCTTTTAAGATGATAGGTTTCACCTAGGAGCGAAAACTCCATGGTGATATCTTGGTGGCCTAACTCTTCCACGTTATCGAAGTATTGGGCCATGTCGCTACCTCCTTTAAAGCGCCAAAACCCTACCCAAAGATGACGAGTCCTTGGGCAGGGTAGGTAAATAATTGTTTAACGAAACTATTTGATTTCGATTTCGGCACCGGCGTCTTTGAGGACTTTGCCGTGGGCCTCAGCCTCGACTGGGCTGATCTTCTCTTTGATGGCGCATGGGCAAGCATCAACGAGCTTCTTGGCATCCATAAGGCCAAGACCGGTGATGGTCTGGACAGCCTTGATGACGGCGACTTTGCCGGCGGTTCCAAGTCCCTTTAAGAATAAGGAGACCTCGGATGGGCCCTTCTTGGCGGCCTCTTCTTCCTCGGCAGGAGCGGCAGCGGCCACTGGGGCAGCAGCGGTGACACCGAATTCTTCCTCGACAGCTTTGACGAGGTTGCTAAGCTCAAGCGCGCTCATTTGCTTGAGGGTGTCAATGATTTGTTCATTGGTTAACTTTTCAGCCATTGTTTTTTCCTCCATTAGTTGGCAGGCGTCTCGGCTGGGGCTGGGGCCTCAGCAGGAGCGCCATTCTTTTCGGCGACAGATTTGATTGCTCTGGCGAAACCAGAGATTGGTTCGTTGAGAACCATGCAGAACATCGAGAGCAATTGCTCCTTGGTTGGGAGCTTGGCGACAGCTTTTAAGCCTTTGGCATCGACGACCTGACCTTCGACGTATCCACCTTTGAGAACAAGATTCTCGTGGCCACGGCTGTACTTGTAGATGATGTTGACGCCGGTGCTGGTTTCAGGTGAGAAGACAAAGGCATTCGGGCCTTCGAGGAATTCATCGAGACCTTCGATGTTGTTCTCTTTGAGAGCTCTGCGGACCATGGTGTTTTTGAAGACACCGAAGTGAGCATTCTTCTCAGCGAGTTTACGGCGAAGTTCGGTGAGCTCGGCCACGGTCAAGCCATGATAGCTGACAATGGCGATGGCTTTGCTATTCTTGATGCCTTCGGAGATGGTCTTAACAGCATCTTGCTTAGCTTGGAGTGCTTTTTCGTTCATCGTAGTTCCTCCTTTCTTTATCGACTGTATGTGAAGCTTGGTATAACTAGTGGGTTATGAATTAAATGGTATCCTCCGCAACGTGTATTTATTAAGGCACTTGCCCGTTGCTCTCTTAGGTATAACAAGCAATTCACCAAATTTGGTGTTTCTCTAAGGACGATTAGTTCTTAGAAGCAAAGGTGAGCTTCATGCCTGGGCCCATGGTGGTGTGAAGGACGCAGGATTTGATGAATTTACCTTTGACGGTGCTCGGACGGGATTTGGCGATGGTCTCGGTAACGGTGTTGAGGTTATCGATGATCTTGCCTTCTTCGAAGGAGCAGCGAGCGATGGAGATGTTGAGGTTGCCATCGCGGTCGACACGGTAGGCGATCTTACCACGTTTGATCTCGCTGATAGCGGTCGCGAGGTCCATGGTGACGGTTCCGGTCTTTGGGTTCGGCATTAAGCCTTTTGGACCAAGGATACGGCCCATACCCATTTTGCCAAGCTCACCCATCATATCTGGGGTAGCGACCATGACATCGAATCCGAACCAGTTTTCGTTGAGGATCTTCTCGAGCATGTCTTTGGCACCGACGAAGTCAGCACCGGCGGCTTTGGCTTCTTCCTGCTTGTTGTTGGTGATGGCTAAGATCTTCTTGGTCTTACCATTGCCATGAGGAAGGGCTAAGGTGCCACGGATGAGCTGGTCGGCTTTGGTTGGGTCGACATTGAGCGCGAAGCTGATGTCGATGGTGCTATCGAACTTGGTGGTGCTGGTCTTCTTGATGAGGGCAGCAGCTTCTTCGATAGTGTATTCTTTGCTGGCGTCGATGAGAGCGGCGGCGGCGTTATATTTCTTGAAGTGTTTCATGTTTCGCCTCCTCCTTATTTCTCGTCAATGGTGATGCCCATGTTGCGGGCACTGCCGGCGATGATCTTCTTAGCCGCCTCGATATCGTTGGCGTTGAGATCTGGCATCTTGTAGTTAGCGATCTCTTCAAGCTGAGCCTGGGAGATGTGACCGACAATCTGCTTTGGGTTGCCAGAGCCTTTTTCAAGGCCAGCAGCCTTCAAGATGAGCTCTCTAGCTGGAGTCGTCTTGATTTCGAAGTCGTAGGACTTATCTTCATAAGCCGTGATGATGACAGGGACGACCTGACCCTTTCTGTCAGCGGTCTTCGCATTGAAGTCGGTGCAGAACTTGGCCATCTGAACACCCGCGGAAGCGAGTTTTGGTCCTGGATGGGCGTCTCCGCCAGGGAGTTCCATCTTAAGAACCTTAGCGATTCTTTTTGCCATGTGTTTTCCTCCTATTGGAATTTAGCATGCAGTGGCTTATCGGAACGCCGCTAAACGTTCCTACCACGCTGTACGCATATACAAATAGCGTGCGGATATAAATATACGCGTGTGATTTTTCAAATTCAACGAGAAAATGAATATTTTCATTTATGAGTGGCCATCGAGGTTTTCCTAATATCCAAAAATCCCTGCAAAAAAGCAAAAAATCCCCTGCAAAACCCCAATATTCTTCAAAAATGAGGGTGTTCGAAAAAAGTTTTTCCTTCGCTTTGTAAAGGGATTCGAGCCTCCGTGTATCTTGATGTGCACTCGCGGAAATATCGTGTATAATGGGCACATGAAAAAGAACCGTATAGCCAGATTATCAGTTTTGCTTGCAGGCATTTTTTCCCTGTCAAGCTGCGACCTTGGAGCCTTCATCAGGATCCTTGATAGCCTTTCCCCAACTTCCGCCGACGTTGACAATTCACGTGAGCATTTGAGCATCGCCATCGATTACCATGACGGCGAGCATTACACCGCGACCGAAACCAAATACAACTACGAAGATATCAATGATTCGACTGGAAACTTCCCATGCCGCTCCTATGGCAACATGAAGATTTTGGTCATCCCTGTGAAGATCAGAGGCTATGACGGCGTCGCCAACGCAAATAACATTCAGAGAATCAGAAACACTTTCTTTGGCAGAACCGAAGATACCG
>JAFXLR010000002.1 GCA_017531065.1 Bacilli bacterium | reverse complement strand
TATTTGTAATCGATCGCGGAAACATAGTTCGAAGGCATGTCCTTAAGGAACTGGATGTAATCCTCGTCGATTTCGTTCGTGGATAAGGATTCGCCTAAGCCTTCGGAGGCTTTGACAAGGCTTTCCATCGCGAACTGGACATCGATCTTGCCGTCTTTCCAGCTTTGGCTAGCGATTCTTGATTGGGTGAGGCTATTGGTGCTGTCGAGAAGCTTAAGGTAATCGACGGAATTCTCTCTGATCTGGACTGGGTTTCCTGAAAGGAGGTCATCTTGCATGGAGTCGATATAGCCACGGACGCCATAAGAGACGGCAAGGACCGCGGAAACGCCGACGATGCCAATCGATGAGGCAATCATCGTCATGAAAGTGCGGCTGAATTTGGCCATGAGGTTACGGCCAGAAAGCTTGATGGCGGTCCACCAAGACATCTTGGCTTTCTCGTCGGTTTCTTCGAAAGATGAGGCGTTATTGAGATATTCTTTGGCTTCATCTTCAGCGGAATAAGGATTCGTGTCCCCTTCCACTTTGCCATCAAGAAGCGAGACGATACGGGTCGAATATTCTTCGGCGATCTCTTTGTTATGGGTAACCATGATGACGAGTTTGTCTTTCGAGACCTCTTTGATAAGGTTCATGATCTGAATGGAAGTTTCGCTATCAAGAGCGCCGGTTGGCTCATCGGCGAGAAGGATGTCTGGCTCATTGACGAGGGCACGCGCGATGGCGACTCTCTGACACTGGCCACCGGAAAGCTCGTTTGGCTTCTTGGTGTACATGTCTTTGAGGCCGACTTTGTCGAGAGCGGCCTTGGCTCTAGCAACGCTTTCCTCTTTCTTGATGCCGCCGATCGTGAGGGCGAGCTCAACGTTCTCTAAGATGTTCTCTTGAGGGATGAGGTTATAGGACTGGAAGATGAAACCGATTCTGTGGTTACGGTAAATATCCCAGTCATGGTCGTTATATTTCTTAGTTGAGGTGTTGTTGATGAGAAGGTCTCCGCTGGTGTACTTATCAAGTCCGCCGATGATGTTGAGCATCGTGGTCTTGCCGCATCCCGAAGGACCGAGGATGGAGACAAATTCACTCTTTCTGAAGCATAAAGAAACGCCGTTAAGGGCGTGGACCTCAAGCGATGAGGTCTTATAGATTTTGGTGATGTTGTCTAATCTAAGCATGTGGTGTCCCCTTTCTATTCTTTGAGTGCTCTAGCGAAGAGGGCTCTAAGCTCTTCGGCCTTAAGGCCTTTCCCGGAGAAAAGGACGTTCTTAGCTTTGCGTTCGAGGACGAATTTCTTGCAGCGCGCGATATCGGATTGTTTGGCTTGGTCGCATTTTGTGAAGATGAGATAGAACGGCACGCTCTGACTTTCGAGGAAAGAGAGAAACTCAAGGTCATCTTTGCCTGGCTCATGACGGGAGTCGATAAGAAGGAAGCATGGGGCCAATTGGGGGTTTTCGAAATAGGTTTCCATCATATCTCCGAAGGAGAGGTCTTCTTTGGAACCATAGGTCGTGAAGCCATACCCTGGAGTGTCGACAAGATAGAAGGACTTGTCGATGAGGAAGTAATTAAGAAGCTTGGTCTTACCTGCTTGTTTGGATGAGAAAGCAAGCTTTTGCCCAGTGAGGAGGTTGATGAGGGTGCTTTTTCCGACGTTGGACTTGCCGAAAACGGCGAGCTCTTTTAGCCCATTGATCGGACGCATCTTGTAGTTTGGTACAGAGATGACGTATTTGGCATCGCGGAAATTGATCATCATTACCCTCCAGGATAGTAATTTTACATTAAAGTAACAAAAAAGAGGAGTGAAACACTCCTCAATTTTTGAAATATGTTATTTGTCCTTGAGAAGGGCAACGGCTAAGGCATCATCGACATTTTTCATGTAGACGATCTTGAGCTCTTTCTTGACCTCTTCCGGAAGCTCGGCCACATCTTTTTTGTTTTCCTCAGGAACGATGATGGTCTTGATGCCAGAACGGAGGGCAGCAAGCGACTTCTCACGGAGCCCGCCGATTGGGAGGGCGTGTCCACGGAGGGTGACTTCGCCAGTCATCGCAACATTATTGTCGACAGGCGTGTGGGTCAAGATGGAGACGATGGCGGTCGTGATGGCAACGCCAGCGCTTGGACCATCTTTTGGAACGGCGCCCTCTGGGAAGTGGATATGGAAGTCCTTCTTCTCGAACATCTCGTTAGGGATGCCATATTTCTCGGCGTTGGCCCTGACGTAGTCAAGAGCGATTGAGCAGCTCTCCTTCATGACGTCGCCTAATTTGCCAGTGAGGACAAGCTGTCCTTTGCCAGCCATATAGTTGACCTCGATTGGGAGGATATCGCCGCCGAACTCGGTATAAGCAAGTCCGGTAACGACGCCGATCTGTGGCTCTTTCTCTTTCTTGGTGTCTTCGAAAATCTCGACGCCAAGGTACTTTTTGGCTTGTTCGGCATCAATGACGATTGGGCGAGCGTGCTTAGGATCTTTGATGAGCTCGACCACCGCTTTTCTACAGCAAGAAGCGACGAGTCTTTCAAGCTGACGGACACCGGCTTCACGGGTATAGCACTCGATAAGCTCTTTGATGCCTTCTTCGGTGAACTCGATGTCGCCTTCTTTGAGGCCGTTGAGCTCCATCTGCTTTTTGACGAGCCAGCTTGCGGCGATCTTGACCTTCTCGAGTTCGGTGTAGGAAGGAACCTCGATGAGTTCAAGACGGTCACGGAGAGGGGCTGGGACGTTCTCAAGATAGTTCGCGGTCGCGATGAAGAGAACATTCGATAAATCGTATGGTTCTTCGATGAAGTTATCGTTGAAGGCGAAGTTCTGCTCTGGGTCAAGGACCTCTAAGAGAGCGGAGCTTGGGTCGCCATGTAAGCTGCTTCCGCCGACCTTGT
>JAFXLR010000037.1 GCA_017531065.1 Bacilli bacterium | reverse complement strand
TCGTCGATCTGCATGTAGAGATCCCTGACGGCGATATAGGCCTCGCTATATTCTTTGGCGAGAGGATAGGTATCAAGTTCCATTTTCGCATCATGAAGGGCTTTTCCTACTCTCTTTGCCTCATCGCTATCTTTGTCTTTGTAGGAGAGAACGGTATTGTATTCCCTTTCCAAGTCATCCTTCTTTTTGACGAGTTCCAAAAGAGACGGATCGTCATAAAGTTTCTTCTCTAATTCGTTGAGCCTAATGATCCTCTCATCGTTTTCGATAGCGGACTTTAACCCATCAAGAGACTTGCTTAAGGAAATGTTCATATGCTTATTTTAAGCATTTTTCCTCTTTCATGATACAATATCCACATGTTGAAAATCGTTAAAGACACCGCCAAAAGCCTACATAGCAGATGCGCTCCCGTCGAAGACCCAAGATCAAAAGAGATCAAAGCCATCCTAGACGAGATGACACAATACCTCAAAGACTCCCAGGATCCAGCCTTCCGCGAGAAGAATCCATCGGTCCGCGAAGGAGTCGGTTTAGCTGCGCCTCAGATCGGCGTCAACAAACGCATGCTCGTCATCTATTACCCATCCGGGGAAGAAGATGGCCACTACATCCAATATCAATTAGTTAACCCTGTTATAGTCGCCCAATCAGTCAGACAGTGCTATCTCGTCAATGGAGAAGGCTGTCTTAGCGTCGATGGCGAACATCCTGGCTACGCCTATAGAGCGAACAAAGTCACCGTCAAAGCCTATGACGCTTTGAAAGGCGAAGACGTTCAGATCGTCGCCTTCGGTTATGACGCGATTGTTTTACAGCATGAAATCGACCATTTGAATGGCGTTCTTTTCTATGACCGCATCGACAAGCAGAACCCATTCAAAGAAATACCTGACGCTGTCGCTATTTAATCTCACGGTATATTGCCCAATCTTCTTAAAGAAGATAAAATTGGGTCATTATGAAAAACAAAAGATTTGCATTAATCGCTTTGATGCCTTTGCTTTTCTCATGCACGCGCGTTTATTCTTCGGCCGAGCATGCGAAAGAGATGGAGGTATCTGGCGATCAGGACTTCGTCGTCCTCCAGTTAACAGACATCCACTGGAACTACTCCACCAACATCAAAGAGGCTTCCGCCTATTTGTCGAATACCATTAAGGTCGCTAAGGAAAGAGCCGGTCATATTGACCTTCTCGAAATCACTGGCGATTCCCTTTTGGTTGCTAACAAAAAGATCGCGACAACCCTCTATGACCTCATCGATAGCTGGGATATCCCATGGGCCTTTACCTTTGGTAACCACGACTACGAAGGCGAATGGAGCATGGCTTGGATGAATAACCTTGTCTCATCCTCGAAATATAAGAACGCCATCCTCCCAGAAGCGATCAACAAAGACGACAACGTCGACGGCTTCTCCAACTACGTCATCAACGTCAAACGCGGTGGCAATGTTGATTGGCAGATCTATAACATCGACACCCATAACCTCGTCGAGGAAGCCGGTTCATACGACTACGATTTCATCCATCCAAATCAGATCGCTTGGTATGAGCAGCAAGCTGAGCTTGCCAAGACCAACAACAGCGGTAGCTACGTCCCATCGATCGCCTTCTTCCACATCCCTCCAACCGATATCTATGACTTCGAGAAAGAAAATGATGTTGTTGGCGGAATCAAAGATGAGAAGTTCTGCCCAGGCGAACATAATTCGGATTTCGTGAAAACCGCGAAAGAAAAAGGCTGCAGAGGCATGTTCTTCGGCCACGACCATTCAAACGACATCGTTTATAGAAAAGACAACATGATCTTCGGCTATGGCGTAAAAGCCAACACCGAGCTCTATAGCACCGAGAAAGATGGCATCAGCATCACCGGCTGCGCGATCTATACCCTCCACAAAGAGAGCAACAAGTTCGATTTAGAGCATCTCATCGTCGACTATGATGACATGGAAAAAGGCCCATCTGCCCTTACCTGGAAGGAGGTCAACTTATGAGCAAGAAATCACTTATCGCGTTCTTAGTTGAGATCGCCCTTTATATCATCGCTGGCCTTGCCTTCTATCAAGGCTTCCACTACTTCATGGCGGACGTCGATGGCTTTAAACACATCCTCAAAGTCGGCCCAATGTTCTTAAGCTGCTTCATGCTTACCTATCTCCTCTTCGCTTACTACTACCTCATCCATCAGCCAAACGAAGAGAAGAGAGCCAAGACCCTCAAGGTCAATGGCTTCGGCTTCATGATCGGCGGAGGACTCCTTCTTGTCCTTATCATCGTCAACATCATCCTTGGCAATTATGAGTTCGGATATAACTCCCTCATTTTCCCTGTCGACATCATTCTCATGGATGTCCTCATGGTCGCTCTTGGTGTTCTTATCACCATCAAAAAAGCCTGGATTTTGGAAAAAATACCTGTGATTTGCAGGGAATATTCAAAACCAAAGTGGGTCACCATCGTTGGAAGAATCCTTGGTTTCGTCTACGTTTGGATCGCTGAATATTTCTTCGCTGCTCTTCTCAATGCCCCAACCTACATTGACTTCACCACTCCGACATTCGGACACACGATTCCTCTCTATGTCATGATGGTCTTCAGCTCCCTCGTTCTCTTCTGGCATGAGTTCTATCTTGCCTACACCAAAGAGAAAGAGATGCCGTATGAAGCTTTGGTAGCGGTCCGCACGATCATGCTTTGCTTCTCCACGATCATTGGCATTGCCATCCTCATCATGGACTTCGCCCTTGGTCACACCTACTACATCTCCCAGAACCTCCAATGCATCTTGCCAATCGACTACATGATCAGCAAGAACATCGGACCTCGTCTTCTCGCCCTTTGCCCAATGATCGCCATGTGGTTCAACTTCATCGTGAGCATCACCGTGATGGCTAAAGCCAAGGAGAGAAAAGAGACGGAACCGCTTTCATAATCACTCTTTGTTTTCTTTAGAAAAAAAGGTGTTATAGTTTAGTTGACCTGACGAGCACATATTTCTTGTCGCTTCAAGAGGTTTATTTAATGCCGAGTTTTAATTCACCAGTGAACATCTTCGCCTTAGGCGGTTTAGGAGAAGTAGGAAAGAACACCTACTGTTTTGAGACTGAGCGCTCAATCATTTTGGTTGACGCTGGCGTTCGTTTCCCTGAGTCGAATCTCCCAGGCGTTGATTACGTCATTCCTGACTACACATATCTCAGGAACAACAGAAACAAAATTAAAGCCCTTTTCATCACCCATGGTCATGAAGACCATATCGGTGGCATTCCTTTCCTCATCAGGAGCGTCTATATCCCTGTGATCTACGCCCCAAGGCTCGCTGCCGCCTTAATCAGGCACAAGCTCGAGGACGCCCGCATCCGTGAGGAAGTCAAAATCGTCGAATATGATAGTGACACCATCGTCCCGATTGGCGATGATTTCACCGTCTCTTTCTTTAGAGTCACCCACTCGATCCCAGATAGCTATGGCGTCTGTATCGACACCAAGCAGGGAAGAATCATCGAAACCGGCGACTTCAAAGTCGACCTCACCCCTGTCGGACCTCAATTTGAGATCGCTAAGTTAGCTAAGCTCGGACAAGAAGGCGTTGATCTTCTTATGGCCGATAGCACGAACGCCGAAATCGAGGGATACACCCCTTCTGAGAAAAACGTCCGTTCTGGCGTTGAGGAAGTTTTCGATCAGGCCAACGCCCGTATCATCGTCTCCACCTTCTCTAGCAACATCAACCGTATCCAGCAAGTCGTTGAAGCGGCCGTCTCCCATGGCAGAAAGATCTGCATCCTTGGAAGGTCGATGGAAAACACCATGACCATCGCCCGCAAGTACGGCTACATCAAAGTACCGGATTCCTCAATCATCTCGGATGACATGGTCCGTTCCTACAAATCCAACGAAATCTGCATCATTTGCACAGGTTCCCAAGGCGAATCCATGGCGGCTTTGTCAAGGATTTCCCGTGGCGAACATAAGAATATCCGCATCATCCCAGGCGATACCATCGTCTTCTCTAGCAACGCTATTCCAGGAAACGGCGCCCTCGTTGATAGACTCGTCAATGACCTTGTCAAACAAGGCGCTGACGTCAAACAGAATAGCCTCGCCTTCTCTCTCCATAGCTCTGGCCACCCATCCCGCCAGGAACTCCGCCTTATGCAGCGTCTCGTGAGCCCTAAGTACTTCATGCCAGTGCATGGCGAATACCGTATGCTCAAACTCCATGGCGACATCGCTATCGATATGGGTCTTGAGAAAGACCACGTCTTCATTTGCGACAATGGTGATATGATCACCCTCGAGAACCACAAGGTCACGAGAGGCGGTCACGCCCAAGCCGAACCTGTCTATATCGATGGCAACGACATCGACGGTCTTTCCACGAACGTCATGCGCGACAGAGCCACCCTCAAGAGCGATGGCATGATCGCCGTTTTGGTCTCCATCGATTCCAAAAAGAACCAATTGCTCTCTTCACCAATCGTCTATGCCCGCGGCTTCTTTGAAGGAGGCAGCGACGCCCACATCATCAGACACGCCCAGATGGCGGCCGAAGAATCCCTTAAGAACGTCATGACCAAGAAGGTTACCTTCAACGAGATCAAAACCTCCCTTAAGAATTCCGTCGCCCACTACATCTACCGTAAGACTGAGCGTAGCCCAATGATCATCCCGCTCATCATGAGCTTAAACGACAACAAGTAGAATGGTGATTCTTGCAAGTGCTTCACCTAGGAGACGCGAGCTTTTAAGAAAACTCGTGCCTTCTTTTATTTCCATCGTCCCAAATGTTGATGAACGTGCCATCGATGGGGTTAGGAAAGCCAAAGACCTAAGCACTGAGGAAGCGCGTCTTAAGGCTTATGAGGTTTTTTCCGTGAACCCTGAAGATGAAGTTCTTGGCTGTGACACGATCGTTATCTGTGAGGGTGAAGTCTTAGGCAAGCCTAAGGATAAAGAGGACGCGTTTAGGATGCTTAGGAAACAAAGTGGCAAATCCACCAAAGTCTTATCCTCATACACCTACATCTCTAGCCAAAAAGAGATCTCGAGGACAGTTACCTCCACAGTCATCTTCAATGAACTCTCTGATGAAGAGATTTGGGCCTATATAGAAAAATTCCAGCCTTTCGACAAAGCTGGAAGTTACGGCATTCAGGATGATTTCCCTTTGATCAAGAAGATCGAAGGTTCCTATTACAACGTTATGGGATTGCCTGTTGAGGATTTAGAGGAGCACGTCTTTAAGCGTTAAAGATCTTCTCGTAGACCTCTTCAGCGTTATCTTTGACAACCAAAGTTAACTTATCGCTCTTCTCAATGAAGCCAGTCACACCGGCTTCTTTTATTTTCTCTTTGTTGATCTTGGAATAGTCCTTGAGATGGACGATGATCCTTGAGCCCTCGCGAGAGGAATCGATGTAATTATCTTCTCCTCCAAGAGCCTCGAAATATTCGGATTTAGAAGCGATAGGAAGAGATTTCAGACGCTTTTTGCCGAAGATTTTGACTAAAAGGAAGATAAGGACGCCAAGGATGATGACGCCAAGGGCGATAAGAACTGCAATAAGAATTGGATTAGGTGTTGGCATAGCAAGAGTATAGCACAACGCGGGCGTGCTAAAATATACATCCTGCAAACAAACAGGCGCTTAGAAACGTTAATTAGTCAAAGGAGGAAACCTTATGAAACAGAAAATCCTTTATGTACTTCTTATGTCAGCAGGGCTTCTTCTTTCTTCGTGCGGAGACCTTGCGGGCAATTCCCAGAACTCTATGGCTCCTGACACGAGCGTCCCTGCCACTGACCGTTCTTCAATTGAGACCCCAACCTCCGATAGCGTGGATGAGAGTATCGAAAGAAAAATCTTCCTTAGGGACAACGCGACAACCTTTAGTGGTTCAGGCATCTCTGTCCAAGATAACACCGTTATCATTTATAAACCTGGCTCATACACCGTCTCAGGAAGCCTTTCTAACGGCTCAATTTACATCACTGATAACTCCGACCAAGAAGTCGAACTTATCCTTAATGGCGTCTCAATCACCCAAAGCGGAAACAACACCCTCGCTCCGATTTATAGCGCGAACAAATCCAAGCTGAAGATCAAGAAATACAAAGGCACCACTTCTACCATCACCGATAATCGTGTCGCTATTTCTGACGATGCCGATGATTCAGCGGCTATCTTCTCAAATAAGAAGCTTAGCATTGTCGGCGCAGGAACCCTTAATGTCGTCGGTAACCTCAAAAACGGTGTTGGTTCTGACACAAAGATTGAGGCCAAGAACGGCACTCTCTCAATTAAAGCCAAAAACAAAGGCATGAAAGCCGATAAATCAATCGTTCTCGGCCACGCCGAAGACGAAGGCGTCATCTCAATTGAGGCCACCGACAACGACGGAATCAATGTCGAGAAAAAAGAGGGTGACACCTTCGACGAAGGTGAGGTCCAAGGCGTTCAGTTCAACAAAGGAACATTCACCATCGTTTCCAAAGACAAAGGCGTCAAATCCGGTTATGACGTTGAGATCCTCGATGGCACTTTGAACATCACCTCAACCGGAGACGATGGCATCAACGCCGAGAACGACGTCTACGTCAAAGGCGGCACCACCACCATAAGCGCAGGCGACGATGGCATTCACGCCGACAACAAACTCGTAGTCTCTGGCGGCACCAACACCGTCACCAAATCATTCGAAGGCTTTGAGGGCCTTAATGTCGAGATCTCTGGCGGCACCAATAGCGTCATTGCTAGCGATGATGGCCTGAACGCCGGCGGAGGAAATGATTCTGCAAGCCAAGAAACCCCATGGGGACCACGTGGTGGCGGATCCAACTCATCCGCACTTATGACCATCTCTGGTGGAATGAACTATATTCAGTCCACAGGTGACGGAATCGACTCAAACGGAAACTTCTATGTCACCGGAGGAGTATCCTTCGTTAATCAGTCTAAAAACTGTAACGGCCCTCTCGACTATGGCGATGGAGCTGAATTCAAACAATCAGGCGGTACATTGGTCGCTTATGGCTCGAGCGATATGCTCGTTACCTCTAGCGGCACTCAATATTCCTTCCTTGGAACGTATAGCTCTGGCGTGAGCACTAGCAATTACTTCGCTATCGCTAACGGCGGTTATACCTGGCTCGTCAAGCCACAGACCACCACCGCTTATTCGCTATATATCTCAAGTAACGAATTCGTTGAAGGCTCAGTCGTCTTCTCTTATGTCTCTAACGCCACTGCTACAGGCGAAATCCTTAGAGGCGTATACAAAGTATCTGGCTCAGTCGCCGGAACGCAGATCTCTGGAGGAACCTGGAGCTCAAGCACCATCAACTTAGGAGAGACGGGCGGAGGCCACGGAGGCGGTCCTGGTGGCGGAGGCAGCCGTCCGCAAAGACCATAATCAAAAAGGTCAGCAATCGCTGGCCTTTCTTTTTGCTATAATTGTCCCATGGGCGACATCCTCGAAATTGAAGCCAAAGCCTTAATCGGCAAAAAAGACTATGAGAAATTGGTCTCTCTTTTTAAAGAGAACCGCTCATACGTCCAGATCAACTATTACATCGATACCAAAGATGGAGAGGTCAAGAAAAAAGGCCTTTCCCTTCGTGTCCGTTTCAAGGATATGAAGTTTGAGATGACCGTTAAGGTTCCTTTCAAAGAAGGACACATTGAGAAGAACCTCTATATCACCGAAGAAGAATTCGAAGGCATCAATGGCCAAACCTCTTTCCCAGATAATGAGATCAAAAAGTATCTTGAGGAAGCAGGCATAGACACATCCAAGCTCTTCATCAAAACCGTTCTTTCAACAAGAAGGATCGATGCCGAATATGAAGGCGGAGAACTTGCCATCGATATGAACAACTACTCAGGCATAACCGACTACGAGGTTGAGCTTGAGCATAAGGATATGGCCACCGCTACTAAGTACCTAAAGCAACTATTCAATGAGAATGGCATTCCATTCGAGTTAAACAAAAAGAACAAGATTCGACGGGCTTTAGAGGCTATTGGAGAATAAAAAAAGCGCCAATTTGCTGGCGCTTTTTAATTATCTTTGATGTATTTCTCTTCCTCGATGAGGCACTGCTCGTCTTTAGGATCGATGGCCTTACGGTCTGTGCCAACAGGACAGGTAGGGAACTTCGGACACCACTCACCACAGAGGAGGTCAGCATATCTTCTGGCTCTTGGGATGAAGGTGCGAATCTCTTCTTCGTTATAACCAACCTGGACTCTCTTGTCGTCGACGATGATTGGACGGCGGAGAACGGAAGGATTGTTTTTGATGAAGGTGATGAGCTCAGACACTTTCATCTCGTCGAAGTTGATGTTCTGTTCCTGAACAATCTTACTCCTTGGGGAGATGATCTCGTCGGTTCCGTCAATGCACTTCGTGATGATGTCACGAATCTCAGCTTCATTGAGGGCCCCGCTAAAGATATCTTTGCTGGTGTATGGAATCTTTTGATCATCGAACCACTTCTTTACTTTGCGGCAGGATGAGCATGATGGTGAGTAATAAATCTTAATCATACGTGCGTATTGTATTCCTTTTACAAGCCACATTCATTAACTTTGTTAATATTTACTTCCACTCGTTTCTCTTCTAGAATGAGCGGGAGGTATCTTATGACGCGTATTTTATCTGGAATTAAACCTACTGGAAAACTCACTTTAGGCAACTATATTGGCGCTTTACGCCACTTCAAGGACTTCCAAGAGTCAGGAGAGGTCTTTATTTTCATCGCTGACCTCCATGCTCTTACGATGCCAATCGATCCAAATGAGCTTAGAGAAAACTCCCGCGACCTTGCGGCTTTCTATCTTGCTAGCGGACTCGACCCAAAGAAATGCACCATCTTCCTTCAGTCGACCGTTTCCGCGCACGCTGAGCTCAATGCCATCCTCCAGAACTATCTCTACATGGGTGAGCTTAGACGCATGACCCAGTTCAAAGACAAATGCTCGAAGATGAATGACAGCGAAATCGGACTTGGTATTTTCGCTTACCCAGTCTTAATGGCCGCTGACATTCTTTTATATGACGCCAATATCGTCCCTGTTGGCGAAGATCAGACCCAACACGTCGAGATCTGCCGTGACCTCGTTAAGAGATTCAACCACCGCTATGGCGACATCCTTGTCATGCCTCGCGCCCAGGTCACCAAAGTCGGTGCCCGCATCATGTCGCTTAGCGACCCAACCAAGAAGATGTCCAAGAGCGATCCAAAAGGCGATATCTTCCTCAAAGATGACGAAAAGACCATCCACAAGAAGATCATGTCCGCCGTCACCGATATGGTTGGCAAGGTCAACTATGACCCAGAGAACCAGCCAGGCGTCTCCAACTTACTTACCATCTATGCCGCTTTAAGCGACATCACCCCACAAGAAGCGGCCGAGAAATTCAAAGATTCTCTCTATGGCGAATTCAAGAAGGCTGTTGCCGATAAAGTCATCGAAGAACTCATGCCATTCAAAGCCCGCTATGAAGAAATAATTGCCTCAAAGTCTTATGTCGACATTCT
>JAFXLR010000036.1 GCA_017531065.1 Bacilli bacterium | reverse complement strand
TGGGGTTTCTCCGCTCTCTTCTTCGGCCAAGAGTTTCTTGTCTTGTTTGCTAAGAGGAAGCTTTTCGAAGAGGTCAGGACGATGCTTCTTGGTGAGGATGAGAGCCTTCTTCCTTCTCCATTTGGCAATGGCCTCATGGTTGCCACTATATAAGAGGTCAGGAACCTTCTTGCCATCGTATTCGTATGGCTCGGTGTACTGAGGATACTCAAGGATCGGCTCGTTGAATGATTCGTCGACAAGGGAATCCTGTGAGATGGCTCCATCAAGGAGTCTCACTACCGAATCAATAACGGACATGGCAGGAATTTCGCCTCCCGTCAAAACGTAATCGCCGATCGAAAGAAGCTCATCGACATAATCGTTCACCCTCTCGTCAACGCCTTCGTAATGACCGCAAACCAGAACAAGATGTTCAAGTTTTGCACAGGATTTTGCGATTTTTTCGTTATATGTGGTGCCTCTAGGGGAGAAGAGGACCTTATGTGAATCTGGTCCTGAAACCTTTTTAAGAGCGTCAACTATTGGCTGGCATTTCTGAATGAGACCGGCTCCTCCGCCAATCGGTGGGGTGTCGGTTCTGCCATATTTGTCCGTGGTGAAATCGCGGATCTGAACAATCTCGATTTCCGCGCATCCTTTGGAGATAGCCCTTTTGATGATGGAGTTATTCAAAACGCCTTCGAACATCTCAGGGAAGAGTGTGAGAACGGTGATCTTCAAAGTAAGCCCTCCATGACATTGATGGTTATGACTTTATTATCGATGTCGACGTTTTTGATGAAAAGACCGTCTTTGAACGGAACATAGACATGTTTGTTTTCAGGGGTGGTGACCGATAAGGTTCTGGTTTTCGAATATTCGAGGACTTCATCGACAACTCCGATGACACGGTTCTCGTCGAGGTAGTCGACGACTTTGCAGCCGACTAAGTCGCTATAGCGGTAATAACCTTCTGGAAGAGTGGCTTTCTCTTTGTCCATCTCGATCGCGAAGTTTCTGAAACCTTCGATCGCGTTGATGTCGCCATATTCCTCAAAAGCGAGGAAGTAGTAGTCTCCTGAATCCCTGAAGTTTCTGACTGTGACAGGGAATCTTTCGTCTGTTTTCTCATCGTGAAGAGACAACATGGTCCCTTTCTTAAATCTTTGCTTAGCAAAAGAAGTGAGGGATTTGCATCTGACCTCACCTTTTAACCCGAAGGGCTTAAGAATGTAACCAAGTGTGATGTATTCCATAAGAGAAAAAGGAGGACGCTTATTCGGCGTCCTCTTTATCATCGTGCTTTTCGTTGAAGCTCTCAAATTTAAGATGGATTCTGAGGTTGGAGTTGTCGGCTTTGCCAACGATTCCAATTGCTTCGCGAAGTGCATTTGCGATCGCGCCGTGCTTTCCGATTAAGCGGGCGGTGTCATCATCTTCGGCGACGATGAGGAGGGCCACATCTTTTTCGGTGCTTCCAGGGAGCTCTCTGACCATGATGGATTCAGGATGCTCGATGAGGGGATCGACAAGTCCGTGGATTACTTTCTCGTAATCCATTATTTAGACTCCTTTTTCTTAGCCTTTCCTTCGGCGAACTTAGCCATGATGCCTTTGCGGCTGAACATAGCGCGAACACTGTCGGAAGGGATAGCGCCATCTTTGAGCCATTTCATAGCAAGCTCTTCGTTGATGAGAGCTTTTTCTTCTCCGAGAGCTGGATCGTAGGTGCCGATCTGCTCGATATAACGGCCATCTCTGGAAGAGCGGCTGTCAGCGGCGACGATGCGGTAGAAAGGGTCTTTGTGGCGGCCAATGCGGGCCAATCTGATTTTAACCATAATTTGCTTGTTCTCCTTTTCCGAACGTAATCATAGGCTTATGATATAGACCTGTCAAGTATTTTTGCTTGACACCAAAACGCGTTACATTTCAATCTCCGTAGGTTTTTGCTTGCGAGGGACTTATCGAGCGCGTAATATATTCGGTGCGCGAAAGCGATACGCAGGCTCCGCCGTCTGTCACTAGACGTGAACCTGAAGAGCAAATTCTAAGTTAGGAGGAAAAGATTCATGAACAACAACATTGTCAATGAGATCACTGCCAAGCAGATTCGCGATGACATCCCACAGTTCTCCAGCGGTGACACCGTCAAGGTTTACTACCGTATTGTCGAGAACAAGAAAGAGCGTATTCAGGTCTATGAGGGCGTCGTTATCCAACGTCGCGGTCATGGTGTCAGCGAAACCTTCGTCGTCCGTAAGATGTCCAGTGGCGTCGGCGTGGAAAGAACCTTCCCTGTCAACTCCCCAAGCATCGCCAAGATCGAAGTTACCCGTTACGGTAAGGTCCGCCGTGCCAGAATCCACTACATGCGTGGACTCAGCGGCAAATCCGCCCGTATCAAGCAAGGCAAAGCCCCAAAAGCTGCCGAAGCTAAGTAAATCTCAAGAAGTGACTAGAACCGCCCTTTCAATTGAGGGCGGTTTTATTTTGTCTTAATTCATAAGAATTCTTATACTTTATTAGATGAACAATCAGCAGCAGAAGAACGTCCATTATTTCCCTGGCCATATGGC
>JAFXLR010000035.1 GCA_017531065.1 Bacilli bacterium | reverse complement strand
AAGAAACCGATCAAGATGATCTGCCCTGGCAAGTGCTTCAGAAGGGATGACGATGACGCCACCCATAGCCACCAGTTCGGTCAGATCGAAGGCCTTGTCGTCGACAAAGGAATCTCGCTTGCCGACCTCAAAGGAACCTTAGAGCTCTTCGTTAAGAAAATGTTCGGTGAAAAGAGAGAAATCCGTCTCCGTTCATCCTTTTTCCCATTCACCGAGCCATCCGTCGAAGTCGATGTCTCTTGCGCCAAATGCGGTGGCAAAGGATGCAACATGTGCAAAGGCACCGGTTGGATTGAGATCTTAGGCGCTGGCGAAGTTAACCCAGAAGTCTTAAGAATGTGCGGGTATGACCCTGCCGTCTATAGCGGTTTCGCTTTCGGCGTCGGCGTCGAGCGTCTTGCCATGCTCCGTTATGGCATCGACGATATCCGTAGGATCTACGCTAACGATGTCCGTTTCTTAAAGGATTTCAGCGAGAAATAAGGAGGGCAGAACAATGAAAGTATCATTAAATTGGCTTAAGTCATTCATCAATCTCGAAGGATATACGCCGGAAGAGATCGCCTCCAAGCTCACCTTTGCCGGCGTTGAAGTCGACACCGTCTCGAAACTTGCGAGCGCAACAAACCTCGTCATCGGCAAAATCCTTACCTGCGTCGCTCACCCAGATAGCGATCACCTTCACATCCTCAATGTTGATGAAGGCAAGAAATATGGCGTCCACCAGATCGTCTGCGGCGCCCCAAACGCGAGAGTCGGCCTTAATGTCATCGTTGCAAGAGAAGGAGCCGTCCTTCCTGGCGGAACCATCGAGAAAGGCGTCATCCGTGGCGTCGAATCCGATGGCATGTGCTGCAGCTTAGCAGAGCTAGGCGTCGATAAGAAATTCCTTAGCGAGAAACAAGTCGCGGGAATCGAAGAGCTCCCAGAAGACGCTCCAATCGGGGAAGAGAATGTCCTTGCCTATTTAGGCATCGATGATGTCATCCTTGATCTTGACCTCCTTGCCAACCGTCCTGACCTTTACGCGATGGAGAACGTCGCCCAAGAGGTCGGCGCCCTTCTTGAAAGAGAGGTCAAATTACCTGAATACAAAGAATACGCCAAAGGCGAGAGCGATTTCGTCGTTGGCTCAATCACCGAGAAGTGCAAACTCTTCGGCGGTCGTGAAATCAAAGGCGTTGTCACCAAACCTTCCCCAAAATGGATGAGCGAGATCCTCACCTCCATGGGTGTCCGTTCGATCAACAACGTTGTCGATATTGGCAACTTCGTCATGCTTCTCACCGGTCAGCCAATCAACATGTATGACGCTGACAAGCTCCCAAAGAGAGAGCTCATCGTGAGAGAAGACTTCGAAGGCGAATACGTCGCGATGGATGAGAAAGGCTATCCTCTCATCAAAGGCGATCTTGTTGTCGCTAGCGACAAAGTCCCAATGTGCCTTGCCGGCGTCATGACTTCGAAAGCCTGCGCCGTCACCGAAGAAACCAAGAACGTCATCATCGAGGTCGCTAACTTCAATGGTGCCGCCATCCGTCATACTTCGAATAGACTTGGCCTTGCCTCCGATTCATCTTCGAGATTCGTCAAAGGCCTTAACACCGAGCAGTGCGAGAGGGTCCTCCGTATCTGTAGCGCCCTCATGGCCGAACTTGCCGAAGCCAAAGAAGTCCTTTCCTGCAAGACCTATGACGTCATCAAGCATGAGAAGAAAGTCATCAAGACGAGCCTTGGCTACATCAATGCCCGTTTAGGGACTTCCTTCGATAAAGAGACCGTCATCAAAACCCTTAAAAGAGACCATATCGAGGTCAAAGAGAGTGGCGACGTCTTAGAGTGTTCCATCCCTTATTACCGTATTGACATGGCAGGGGAAGCCGATATCTCTGAAGAGGTCATTAGGCTTCTTGGTTATGAGAATGTCGCTGCCAAGCTCCCTCCATTAAGTGCTCTCCAAGGTGGCTATTCCGAAGCCCAAAAGAGCAAGAACGCCATCAGACGTTTCCTTAGAAACGAAGGCCTCACCGAGGTTTTGACCTATTCTCTTGTCGATGAGAAAAAGAAAGACGCCTTCGCTTACTTAAGCAAGGCTGAGAACTATAAGCTTATCAACCCTCTTACTGACGACAAAGAATATCTCAGAAAGAACCTTATCGCTTCGCTTCTTGAATGTGCTTCCTATAACTTCGCCCACCAAAACAAAGATCTCGCCATCTACGAGATCAGCGACGTCGATGCGAAGGACTTCAAAGGCAGGCATCTTGCCATCGTCCTTTTAGGAAACGAATCGATCGTCGGACAACTTTCGACGAGACCTTACGACTATTACAGCGCGAAAGGCTACCTTGAAGGCATCCTTAATCTCCTTAACCTCAATCTCAGCCGCTTCAGGTTAGACAAACTCGCTAGTGACAAAGATGAGTTCCACCCATACCGCAGCGCAGCCCTCTTTGCTGGTCGCGATATGGTCGCCGTCTTTGGTGAGATCCACCCAAGCAAAGCCAAGGAACTTGGTTTTGGCAAGAGCCCAGTTGTCATGCTTGAGCTTGACCTTGAGGCTCTCCTTAGTATGAAATCAAGCGCTTCAAAAGCCTCGATCCCTCCTCGCTTCCCGATGGTGGTCCGTGACCTCGCCTTCCTTGTGAGCGACACCGAAGACTACATGAACCTCCGCCGCGAGATCATGAGACTCGACAAGACCATCGTCGATGTCGATATCTTCGATAGCTATGTCGGTGAAAACATCGCCAAAGGCAAAAAATCCCTAGCAATTTCCATCTCTTTCCGCTTAGAGGATAGAACCCTCAAAGACGAAGAAGTGAGTGCCGTCATGGACAAGATCGTCGGCATGCTCAAGATGCGTTTCAACGCTGAGGTGCGCTCCTAATGACCAAAGTCAATAAATCAGCCCTCTCAGAAGGCAGATACCAGGAATACGAAGCTTCGCCAGTCTACGACGCTTCGGTGATTTCCTATCCGCTTAAGTCAATACCTTCCTTCCATTACGTGGCCAAGGTCACAAGGAGAGAGGATAAAGCCTTCGTCGTCATTTCCGCGAAAGGAAAGCTCGAAGTCTATGACTCAAGGGACAACGTTCCTTTCATCTATCCCTTCTCAGTCAAGGAAGAGACTTTCGTCCTCGACGAAGAGGATGGCGAATCGATCGGTTACATCATTCCTGGCTCATCCTTTGACCTCGACGCTTTGGCGCTCGACACCGTCAAATCTTCGCTTCCATTAAGGCTCATCAGAAAGGGTGAGAGCACCCTCAAAGATGAAGTCGGAGGGGTGAGGATCCTTAGCGACGAAGAGAAAGCCAAAGAAGGTTCCAAAGGCGGAATCAAGATCAAAGGCCTCGACGAGGACTAGTGTATCGTGCACACATAAACCGCTGCTCTGCGGCGGTTTTTTCATTTTCCCACAAGATTTTTTACGAAAAATGTTTGCAGAAAAGGCAGGCATATTGTTAAATATAACCAAAGGTGGGAAAAAGTGGGAAAATACTTCGGAACCTACAACCGTGTTTTAGACGACAAGCATCGTCTTCAACTTCCTTCGAAACTTGTTGGCGAATTACCGGCAAGATTTTACGCAGTTAAAGGTCACGAAGGCGCCATTGCCATCTTTGAGGAAAAGGGCTTCGATGCCTTCCTCGAAGATCTCCAGAAACGTTCCTATCTCGACCGCGAAGTTCGTGCTTATGTGAGAGAAGTCTCCGCATCGACCAATGTCCTTGATGTCGATAGCCATGGCAGAATCTCTCTCCCAAGCCTCGAAGGCGAAGTCGTCGTCATCGGCGTCATCGACCATTTCGAGATCTTCAGCAAAGAGACTCACGACAAAGTCATGAAAGACGCTGAAGTGAGATTCGACGAACTCGCGCAGAGCATCGCTGATCGTGAAGGGAAGTAGTGCTATGGAAAACGAGCATTACAGCGTCCTTCTTGATGAGACCATCTCTCTTCTTGAACCGAAGGAAGATGGCATATATGTCGACTTAACTCTTGGAAGAGGCGGCACCTCTAGCGCCATCCTCAAACTCCTCAAAAACGGTCATCTTTACTCCTTCGATATGGATAAAGAGGCCATTGAGAAGAGCACCAAAAGATTAGAGCCGGTCGGGAAAAACTTCACCATCGTCAATAGCAACTTCGCTTACTTCGTCGAAGAGCTAAGGAAACTCGGAGTAACTGAAGTCGACGGCATAACCGCTGACCTCGGTGTCTCATCCCCGCAGTTTGACGAAGGCGAAAGAGGATTCAGCTACCGTTTCGATAGCGAGCTCGACATGAGAATGGACCTCGATGCGCCATTATCCGCCAAAAGCATCGTGAATACCTATTCGCTAGAAGACTTAACGAGAATCTTCCGCGAATACGGGGAAGACCAGGATTCCTATCGAGTCGCCAAGCGAATCGTGGAATATAGGGCAAAGAAGGAAATCGAAACCACCTTCGAGCTCGTCGACATCATCAAAAGCGCAAAGCCAGCAAAGGTTTTGGCTAAGAAGGGCCATCCTGCAAAGCAGATCTTCCAAGCCCTTCGCATCGAGACCAACCATGAGCTCGACAATCTCAAAACCCTCCTTGAGGACTTCGATAAGATCCTCAAACCAGGAGGAGTGATTGCCATCATCAGCTTCCATTCCTTGGAAGACCGTCTCGTCAAGAACCGTTTCAGGGATTTGACCGTCATCGAAGGAGATAGACACGCTCTTCTCCCAAGCTTAGACGAAGAAGCGCCATACGAGAATCTCACGAAGCGCGCCATCCGCGCTTCTGATAAAGAGCTTAGTGAAAACCATCGATCAACCAGCGCCCTTCTTAGGGCCATCAAGAAGAAAGGAGAGTCAAAGTGAAAGACAAACTCGAAAAAACCGGCCACAAAAAAGGCTATTACATGAGACGCGGCTTCCTTAAAGGCTTAGCCCTCGGCTTTGCTTTGCTCACCGTCGCCGCTATCCCGATCGGCATCTCCTACAAGGTTTCGGTCGCGAAGATTGATGAGCCAAAAGCAGCCAAACACGTCGAGGAGACGAAGAAGCAGCAGCAAGAAGAGTCCCTTCCAGAAGCATCTATCGAAGAATAATATACGTTCTCCTTTTTCAAAAAAGACCTCCGTGTTTTGCATGGGGGCCTTTTTTGTACTAGAATGTGCCAGTGTTTCTAGAAAGAAAAAAAGTCATATTCAGGGTTCTTATTGAACTTATCATCGCCTTCTCTCTTTCTTTTTTGATTTCTTTATTGTCTAGTGACTCCATCTCGCCGGTCTTCGGTTCCTTCCATGGGGACTCTTTCTCGGTCGATGGGGTTCTTTTCATGTACGACGCCAAAGTCTTTTTATTTCAGTAGTTCCATCATCTTTTAAAACTTCTACCGCACATACACCACACGCACCAGTTGGAGTTAATCCCTTTAAGTAACAAAGTGTAGGGATTT
>JAFXLR010000034.1 GCA_017531065.1 Bacilli bacterium | reverse complement strand
AGCCCAACATCAAACCCGAAATCCCTTTTGACATACTCAAGGAGTCTTTTCAGCTCATCGAGTCTTTTGTTATATGCCGCCTCAGGATAGAGGTTGCTGTTATTGAACATGATGGTCACATCGAAGTGAGGGCAAAGGAAAAGGAGAGGCCAGCAAGAGCAAGGCCCACAGCAGCCATGAAGAAGAAGCCTTGGTTTTTTGTCGCCATGAAGGTTTTTGATCTCTTCAAGACTGATGTTGTAGTAGTTAGGCTTCTTGATATTCATCCCTAATCCTCAAGGTTTTTGGAATAGTCGTATTTGCCATATATGAACATGGCGTCTCCAAAGGAGAAGAAGCGATATCTTTCTTTGACGGCTTCCTCATAGACGGAGAGAGTGAACTTTCTGCCCATGAAAGCACTGACGAGCATAACGAGGGTGCTCTTTGGAAGATGGAAGTTCGTGATGAGAGCGTCCACCGCTTCATATTTGTATCCAGGTTCGATGAAGATGGAAGTTGGTTCTCTAGTGGCAACGAACTTCCCGTATTTCTTGTAAACGGCCTCAAGGGTTCTGACTGAGGTTGTTCCAACGGCGATGATTCGTTTTCCTTCAGCTTTGGCTTTGTTAAGCTCTTCCGCTGCTTCTTCGCTGATCTCGAAGACCTCACTATGCATGACATGGTCTTTGGTGTCAGTGACTTTGACTGGGCGGAAAGTTCCTAAACCGATATTGAGTGTGACGTCGATGATCTTTGCGCCTTTGGCCTTAATCTCATCGAAGAGTTCATTGGTGAAATGAAAACCGGCGGTTGGGGCCGCTGCGCTTCCGGGGACTTTCGCGTAAACGGTTTGGTAATCATCTTTGTTCGCACACATCTTTTTGATGTATGGAGGAAGAGGCATCTGCCCAAGCATATCAAGGACTTCCAAGAAGATGCCCTTGTAGATGAATGTCATGTTCCTAATGCCTTCAGGTTTGACAGCAGTGCAGACGCATTTGAGCTCGCCATTTCCGAAAGTGCAAACCGAGCCTTCTCTGACGCTATGGGCATTGCCAACAAGGCACTCCCACTCATCGCCTTCAAGCTGTTTCAAAAGAAGGACTTCCACCGCTCCACCGGTCGCCTCTTTGGTGCCGATGAGTCTAGCTGGAATGACCTTGGTGTTGTTTCTCACAAGAACATCATTTGGGCCGATATAATCAATGATGTCGTGAAATTTCCTATGCAAAAACCGCTTATTTTCCCTATCGACGACGAGCAAGCGGCATTCATCACGCTGCTGCATTGGGGATTGGGCAATAAGCTCTTCAGGAAGGTTATAGTCGAATAATGAGATGTCCATTTAGAAGCCTCTTTCGTCTCCAAACTTCTCAAGGATCTCTTTCTTATACTCAAGGAAGCGATCTTCTTGGATGGCTTTCCTTGCTCCCTCAACGATTTTGATGAGGAAGCGGATATTGTGGATGCTGTTAAGTCTCTTTCCGAACTCTTCGTTAGCGATATGAAGATGACGGAGATAGGCTTTGGTGTAATTCTTGCAGGTATAGCAATCGCACTCTGGATCAAGAGGCGTGAAATCCTCTTTGTATTCGTTGCGGCGGATATTGATTCTGCCTTTGCTTGTCATAAGAGCGCCATGTCTAGCGATACGGGTTGGAAGAACGCAGTCGAACATATCGACACCGAGTTCGATGCCACCAAGGATGTAATCGATTGAGCCAACGCCCATGAGGTAACGAGGTTTCTCTGGCGGGAGATAACGAACGCTGTCAGCAACCATGTGGAAACAAACGTCTTTTGGCTCACCGATTGAGGTTCCTCCGATGGAGTATCCATCGAAAGGCATCTTGGCGAGTTCCTTGGCACACATTTCCCTAAGGTCAGTGAAGTCACTTCCTTGGACGATGCCAAAGAGAGCTTGATCTTCTCTTGAATGAGCTTTGAGTCCTCTTTCAGCCCAGCGAAGGGTTCTTAAAGTGGATCTTTCAGCATATCTTCTATCAACTGGATAAGGCATACATTCATCGAATGACATAGCGATATCTGGTCCGAGGGCTTCTTCGATATGGATGACATCCTCTGGGGAGAGGAATTCTTTGTCACCATTAAGGTAGTTCTTGAACTGAACGCCTTCTTCGGTGATTTTGCGGTTATCGGCTAAAGAGAAAACTTGGAATCCACCGCTGTCGGTAAGGATTGGGCCGTCATAGTTCATGAACTTATGAAGACCGCCGGCCTTTTTGACTAAATCCTCGCCTGGGCGAAGATGGAGATGATATGTATTCGCGAGGATGATGCCTGCGCCTAATGATTTGATCTCTTCTGGTGAGAGGGTTTTGACTGTGGCGTTAGTGCCAACCGGCATGAAAATTGGGAGCTCTACGTCTCCGTGCGGGGTATGGAGGATGCCATATCTCGCCCCACAGTTTTTGTCGATATGTTTAATCTCTAGCCAAAAGTCTTTACACATTACTGGGCTATTCTAATTCCTCAAAGGACAATAGGCAAATGCCTATTACCACTTAACGTCTTGATGTCGAGTCGGCTCGAAAACCTTGTTGAAGATTTTGAGATGTGCAAGCACAACCCACAAAACATATCCGGCAGCGAGGGCGATTGTTTCACCAATACCGACATAAAGCCAGTTTTGCCAAAGGGCAAGTTCACCCATGACTTCCAAAAGATAAAGCTCAGTTCCAACGATGAAGGCGTTAAAAAGCACTGGCCAAATCCAGGCGATAAAAAGCCTCTTCGAGAAGAAGGAGATAAGCAAGCAAGATAGGAGCGTGGCTAACGTTCCAAACAATATGTCGATTGCGAAGTTAACACCAAGTGCAGCACCAATACCATTTGAGATAAGGCAGCCGATCGTTAAACCAATCGTGATATCAGGTCTCCAGAAGCAAAGGAGAACGAGCGCTTCAGAGAAGCGACATTGGATAGGTCCAAAGGACAAAACGGGAACTAGTAAAGTAAGTGCCACATAGAGAGCGGCGATGATAGAGTTCTCGGCTATCATGCGGACGGAGAAGAATCCGCCCGAAGGTTTTGATTCATTATGAGCCATTTCTGACCCTCCCTGTTTTTTATACGTGGAGCAAGAGGAGCAACACGTTCAACAAATCTTAATAGAAAGGGAGAGAAACTGCAAAGGAAAGAAAAAACATGTGGGATTTGCCAGCAATTTTTGCGTTTTTGCAGGATTTATCGAAACCCGTGGTGTCTAGGCAAAGGAACTAAAGGAAGATATAATCTTCCCATATGAGCGAGCTAGAACAAGAAAAGACCACTCAAAAAAAGAGCAAGAAAGGCCTAATCAGCAACATCATTTTCCTTGTCCTTCTGACTGCCCTCGTGGTCACGCTTTTCTTGTCCTTTGGCGAAATGCAGAAGATCGGCGAGACGCTTGCTCAAATCGCCACCGGCAACAATTGGCTTTGGCTTCTCGCTGCCTTTGGCGCAATCATTGTCTACTTCCTTCTTTGGCCAATCACTTTGAACTTATTCGCCAAAGCTGCAGGTTCTAAAACAAAGGCAATCGATTCTTATCTCATTGGCTGCTCTGAACATTTCTATAATGGCGTCACTCCTTTCGCTACAGGCGGTCAGCCATTCCAGATCTATTCCTTCACGAAGAGAGGAACCACTGCCTCTGTCGGTACAAGTGCTGTACTTGCTAACTTCGTTACTTTCATGATTGCGACAAATTTGATCGCCTTCGTCTCCTTATTCTTTTATCCACAAATCACCAGCGGTCTAGCGGCCTTAAATATGGAATGGGCCAAGTATGTTGCAATCGTTGGTTACACCATCAACTTCTTGGTTCTTTTGTTCATGATTGCCTTAGGCGCCAGCAAGCATTTGAAGAACTGGATCATCGCCATCATCAAGTTCATCACGAAACCAAAATTCTTAAATAAGCATTTCGCCAAACTCATCCCTTCATTTGAAGCCTATTGCGAGAACGCCCAAATCGGCTTCCGTTCTATCTGGGCTCATAAGAAAACATTCATCTTCTCGCTTCTTATCAAGATCGTGACGATGCTTGTTTATTACCTTATCCCTTACTTCCTTCTTAAGGCCGTTGGACTTAATGCCTCACTTTATGATGCCGAAGGCATGAATGCTTTAATCGTCTTATTCGCAACATCATTTGCCATCACCGCAGTCGTCTGGGTTCCAACCCCAGGAGGAACGGGCGGCATCGAATACGCTTTCTCAATCGTCATCTCCTCTGTCTGCTTGATGGCTAGCGCTAACTCTGGAGCGGCTTTTGCCTTGTCTCTCCTTTGGAGACTTGTCACCTACTACTTCACTCTCATCGTCTCTTTCATCTTCGTCTGCATCTTCCAGGCAAGAGACAAAAAAACTTTATCGTTAGAAGAAGAAGCACCTAAGGAAGTCGAGAATGTATAAGGGACCGTTAAACATCTTATATGCTGGCGACAAAGGCTACACGATGGCCCTCTTCCTTTCAATCGAAAGCATTGCCAGAAGAACCAAAAACCCTATCAAAATCCATCTCTTTTCAATGACTTCGGGTAAAACCAAGGGTATTGAAGAGGAAGATAGGTTGCTTCTTGAAACAATGCTCAAAGACTTGAACGAAGAGAATGAGATCATCCTTTATGACGCGACAAAGATGTATGAGGATGAATTCAAAAAAGGACCTAACACCAAGAACGTCTTCTTCCCTCCGATGTGCTTGCTTAGACTCTTCGCAGAAAGAATTCTTCCTAAAGATATTGATGAACTTCTTTATCTAGATGGAGACACCCTCATCTATAACCCAATTGAGAACATCCGTGAGAATGATATCTCTGAACATGAGTTCGGCGCTGTACTCGATTACTTAGGAAAGACCTGGAAGAACAAGAACTACTTCAATTCAGGTGTCCTCTACTTCAATATGAAGAAATGCCGGGAGACTGGCTTATTCGAGAAGTGCATCGAATTCGTCATGACCAAGAAAGCTTTCTTCCCTGACCAGGACGCTTTAAATAAGAAGAACGTTTCCCATTTGGTCATGCCTACAAAATTCAATGATCAGAGGAATGTCCTAGAGGATACAGTCGTCAGCCATTATCCAAGAAGAATCTGGAAGTTCTATGATCCAGTCAAACCTTGGATGATCAAGAGGATGCATAAGGAATATAAACGTCATAACTTCGACGTCGATTACGATTACTATTTAGAACACTTCCCATTCGAAAGATACGGGATGGAAAAGCCAAAGAAAGATTGGTAAAGAAAAACGCCTCAGTCCGAGGCGTTTTGTTTTTCGTTTTTCGAATTAGGCTTTGGCAATCTCGGTTGAAGATTTGGAAGCGGCGATCATGATGTATCCGCCGAAGGCAGCGGTAACAGCACCGACGACGAGGTTCATGATTGGGAAGCCATAGCCCCAACCAGAAGCGCCGAAGACATAAGTCTTGCCGCTTTCGAGAGCGTAGTTGAGATGGATGCCGTTGTCTCTCCAGACGATGGTGAGAACGCCGTAGATGATAAGGCCAGCCGCTAAAGCGATAGCAGCACCGCCAGCCATGAAGCCAGGAACCTTGGTTCCATTCTTGAACTTGCTAAGCCAGGCAAGAAGGAGAAGGACAAAGGCAGCTAAGCTGGAAAGGGTGATGGTGAGAAGGAGGAGGTTGATTTCTCCCTGCTTCCAAGCGTTAAGGGAAGAGTTGGTAGCGTTGACGATTAAGCTAAGTCCGGCTTCAAGAGCAATAGCGCAGCTCAAGACCATAGCGCCACCGATGAATCCGCGGAGAAGAGGTTTCTGATCTTTGCCATCGTAGAGCTTGACCATTGGGATGTTGGTGGCGATAAGAAGAACGATAGCGATGAAGAGAGACATGACGATAACGAAGACTAAGTTTCCGTTATTTCCGGTGAGGTCGAAGAATAAGATGGCCTGGAGAAGGAAAAAGAGACCAGCGGCCCAACCCTCGACGATAAGAGTGGTAAGGGCTTTGACGACTGGCTCGTCATCACGTGGATTCATAAGACCTTTGATGGCATAGAAGAGACCGTAGCCGGAGATGATAGCAAAGCTAAGACCGACAACAGCGAGTTCTAAGTAAAGGAGATAGGCTCCACTGAATAAGTTCTTGGTGAAGTAAGTTGGATCAGTTCCGAAGTACTCAGGAACAACGAAGGCACCGAAGTAAAGACCAAGGGCACCAAAGGCGAGAACGATGAGAGCGTGTGCTAAGAAGCTCAAGGTTCTGGATGTGTTTGCATATTTCATAAACAACCTCGCTCGCAGGGGCTTCAAAAAATTACGGGAAGCCGTGCAACTTCATTATTTAAGTCTATCTTGAAAAGATAGTCAATTCCCAAAGGGGAATTTCTTCTAATTCCCCTCAAAAAATCCCTCCACAAAAATCGCGCATTTTTTGAATTTCGTGTGGTTTTTGCAAAGGATTTTTGGGTTTTAGATGGATTTGAAGACAATGATGGCGCTTAGCAACGACCAAGCGAGGTTATAACCCCCGCAATTGCCATCGACATCAAGAAGTTCGCCAATCAAATAGACGCCCTTCTCCTTTTTGGAGAGGAGGTTTTCATCAACCTCATTTAGGGAGAGACCACCAATGGTGACCTGCGAATAGTCGAAATCATAGTGGTTCTTAACAGAGTATCTAAGGTTCTTCATCGAGGTGGCGATGCATAAGGCATCCGCTCCTTTGGAACGAGCGAGTATATGTTTCTGAAGTGGCTCGACCAAATAGGAGTCGAGATAGAACTTACTATTGAGGGCTTCATCGTGAGCAAGTCTCTTCATGAGTTCTTCGAATGTCCAATCAGGGAAAAGGTCCACCACTAATTCAATGTCTTTTGGATTCTTATGACGGTAGATTGCGCTCTCCGCATTGAAGATGACGATGCCAGAGATCCCGTCGTTCTTGTAGAGAATCTCGCCATCCTCATCAAAGATTTTATCTTTGCCTAAAAAGGCTTTGACGTTTGCTTTGTGACGAACGCCGGCTAAAGGTTTGATGTCTTCGTCACTCAAAACAAGAGGCGTTAATCCTGGTTTTGGTTCAGCAAATTCGTAGCCGTGTTTCTTGAGGATTTCATAGAAGCTTCCATCGCTTCCAAGCTTTGGATCGCTCTTGCCGCCGGTGGCGATAACAAGCTTATCGAAGACATATGTCTTCTTGTCCGTCTTAACCTCGATTTGAGGATCTTTTGAAACGTAATCAAGAACCCTTGTTTCAGTTACGAAAGAAACACCGACTTTCTCAGCAAGTTTCTTAAGGTATAAGGCGTATGCTGGCGCACTCTCGGAAAGAGGGTAAACATAGTCGCCATTAGATGTTAATTCAATGCCAAGGCTCTTAAGGACTCCTTCAAGGAAGGCATAAGGATATTTCTCAAGAATCGGACCCATGAATTCTGGGTGATTGTACTTCTCTTTGACGAGGTTCTTGTTTAAGAGATTGCAGTGTCCGTTTCCGGTCGCATAAAGTTTCTTGGAAAGCTTGCATTCCTTTTCGAAAACCACCACTTCGGATTCAGGGTGTTTGATTTTCAAAAAGATAGAGAGATAAAGCCCGCTTGGGCCACTGCCGATAATACCAATTTTCATCGTATGTATTTTAGTCTAGATAGCGAGGATAGACAAAAAGAAAAGCAGCCGTTTTGCCGGCTGCTTGTTTTCGAAGTTATTCTTCCTCTTTCTTGGAATGTTTCTTCTCGTATTCCTCAATGCCTTCGTCGATATAGCTATGGGCTTGGCTATAACGGACGAATTTCTTCTTTGAGGTGAAGAACTTGTCGAGCTCTTCTTGGACGATCTGACGGAAGGAAGCGTGGGTAAGATATTTCTCTTCCTTTGGCTCTTCTTCAACGACCTCTTCTTTCTTGACGGCTTTCTCGCCTTTGAAGACGAAGAAGGCTCT
>JAFXLR010000033.1 GCA_017531065.1 Bacilli bacterium | reverse complement strand
GTCGAAAGCTCTCATACGAAGTTCCTTAAATTGATGGGTAGGGCCCATACTTTTGAAGAAGCGAAAGAGAAAGTGGAACTGGCCAAAAAGTGTGGTTTCACTAACATAACCTGCGACCTTATCTATGGTCTCCCAACTGAGACTCTCGAAGACGTAAAGCAAGATGTGGTGGCGCTTTTATCCTTAGATGTCCCTCATCTTTCGACCTATTGCCTAAGCGTCAATCCTGGCACTTCTTGGCATAACCAAGGGTATAAAGAAATGGATGATGAGGACGCTGCGAACCAGTACGATCTCATCCTCAATGAATTCAGAAAAGCGGGTTACAAGAGATACGAGGTCTCAAACTTCGCGAAACCTGGCTTCGAATCACGCCATAACCTAACGTATTGGCATGACGAAGAGTATTACGCTGCCGGTCTAGGTGCCAGTGGTTACCTAAACGGTGAGCGATTCACCTTCACTAAGAACCTTCTTGCCTATCTCAAAGGCGACTTCGAGGGCGAAAGAGAGGCCCTTTCAGAAAAGGATTTGAAAGAGGAATTCTTCCTCACAAACCTCCGCCTCGAAGAAGGTTTCTCTTTAGAGAACTACGCGAAACGTTTCGGGTCTTCCTTCTTAAACGATTACAAAGAGCAACTCGATAAACTAAAGTCCGATGGCCTCTTGGTTTTAGAGGGCAATAGAGTGCGCTGCACCGACAAAGGAATCCTCTTACTCGATCGCGTATTATTATCCTTATTTAAATAGAAAACGCGCATATGCTAAGAGTCCCCCTAAAAGGGATTTTTATTTTTCTAGCACTTGTGTATTGACAGTGCTAAAGAGAGCCATATAATATCGTTAGCACCAGAAAGGTGTGACTGCTAAAAAGGAGAGCAAAAGATGACTAGGCGTGACGAGATTCTCAAGCTAATTGTCGAGTATTTCATCAGATATGCCGAGCCGATTGGCAGCAAGACACTGATGACGAAATACAAACTCGACATCAGCAGCGCGACCATCCGCAACGAGATGAATGCTCTTGAGAAAATGGGTTTCATCGAGAAGCCACATACTTCAGGCGGACGTGTGCCAACCGAGAAAGGCTATCAATACTATGTCGATAACCTTCGTACCGGAGGCGTTGAAGACAAAGCCAAACACGCCCTTCAAAGCATCCTTAGCGAAAAGACCAAGAGCGTCGAGGAAGTCATGAAAGAATCCTGCGAGATTCTCTCACAAATGACTAACTTAGCTTCGGTCGTCATCGGTCAAAGCGTCGATGATGAGCGACTTGTGAGCGTTCAGGTCATCCCTCTTAGCAACAATACGGCAACCGCTGTGTTCGTTACCGATAAAGGCTACGTCGAGAATAAGACCTTCTTAATGGAAGAGGGCACGAGAGTGGACCAAGTCGTCAAGACCGTCAAACTCCTTAACGACCGCCTTACGGGAACCCCGCTCAGCCAAGTCGTCTCGAAGATGGAGGCGCTTCGCCCAGCCCTAACCGATTACATGGTCGGCCAGGAGCTCATCTACGAAGCCATCATGGGAGTCTTCGCTAAGCTCGCCACCGAACGTATGGAGCTTTATGGCCAAGAAGAGCTATACAAGCAGCCAGAGTTCGCTAACGACGCCAGCAAATTAAGAGAACTCTTATCCTTCATCGATGATCCAGAGGAATTCAAACGAATCCTCAATTCAGGTAAAACAAGCGGCAACATCACGATTTCCATCGGCAACAAGGAATTCGGTTATGAGAACCTCGCCCTCGTCAGCACGAACATCAACGTCCCTGGCGAGAAAGGAACCCTCTCCGTCCTTGGCCCAGCCCGTATGGACTACGACAAAGTCGTTGCCACCTTACAGTACTTCGCTGAAGCCTTAGACAATTACTTCAGCGCCACGACGAAAGGAGGACAGGAATGTTCAACAAAAGAAAAGACGAAGAGAAAAAGTCCGAACAGCCCGAAGAAAAAGGCGAAGAAATAAAGGAAGAGGACAAGGAACCTAAGACGGTTGAGATCCTCTATAGCGATTTCCTCAAGCTCAAGGATGCCGCCGAGAAGGAAAGGAAAGAGAAGGAAGAGTGGAAGAACAAAGCGTATATGGCCTATGCCGATACCGCTAACCTCCGCAAATCCCTCGAAGCCGATCACCGCGAGGCACTCCGTTATAGAGCGGAAGGGTTCGTTGAGAATCTTCTCCCGGCACTCGACAGCTTCTATATGGCCCTAAGCGCTGAGCCAACGAGCCAAGAAGCCAAGAACTACCAGCAGGGATTCGGATTCATCTACAACCAACTCCAGAACGCCCTCACGATGGAAGGCGTCACCGAGATTCTTCCTAAAGTCGGCGATACATTCGATCCCGCCTTCATGCACGCCATGGAAGTGGAAGAGAGCGATGATGAAGGAAACAAAGTCCTTCAGGTCTACTCAAAAGGCTATCGCCTCCATGAGAAACTCATCAAGCCGGTTATGGTCAAGGTGAGCAAGAAAAAAGAAGACAAACCAGCTGAAGAAGCCAAAGAAGCTGCCCCAGCAGAAAACGAAGCTAACAAAGCTTAAGGAGAAATAAGAATATGGCAAAAGAAATTATCGTCGGTATCGATCTTGGTACCACCAACTCCGTCATCAGCTACATGCAGGCTGATGGCCAAATCAAAGTCATCCCAAACCCAGAAGGAACAATGACCACCCCATCGGTCGTCGCCTTCAAAGGCAGCGGCGAGGAAATCGTCGGCAATGCCGCCAAACGTCAGGCCATCACCAATCCTGACACCGTCAGAAGCGCCAAGCGCGCCATCGGCACTTCCGAGAAGTTCCACATCAATTGCTTAAATAAGGACTTCACCCCACAGGAAATCTCCTCCAAGGTCCTTTCCTATATGAAGAGCTACGCCGAAAAGAACATCGGCCAGCCAGTCAAGAAAGCCGTCATCACCGTTCCTGCTTACTTCAATGACGCTCAGCGTCAGGCAACCAAAGACGCAGGCACCATCGCCGGTCTTGACGTCGTCCGTATCATCAACGAACCAACCGCCAGCTGCTTAGCCTATGGCTTAGACAGCGACAAGAGCGAGAAAGTCCTCGTCTTCGACCTTGGCGGTGGTACCTTCGAT
>JAFXLR010000032.1 GCA_017531065.1 Bacilli bacterium | reverse complement strand
GAAGATTTTTGATAATTCCTTCACAACTTGAATCTTCTTTAATTAATTCTATTTTTTCTGAATCTGATATAATGAAAGCAGGGTTACGCCGATATAAACGATATTGGAAGTTGGAACTCTTTTATTTGGGTTCTTCTCGTTGACGCCGACATCGTCATTGACGTCGAGAGCGCCTTTGGAAACACGGTAGAAGAATTGGGTCTTCATCGTGTAGTTGATCACATGTTTTGGCCAGATTGGCTCATCTTTTTCATCAAAGAGGAACTCACAGCCATAGACTTTCTTGAAATATTTGTAGATGGAGCAGCCTTCGACGATTTCTGTGTTGCCGGAGGAGACGAGATAGTGCTCAACCTCAACGCCTTTTTCCTCGCCGAATTTGTTGATTCTCTCAAACCAGTCTTCAACGCCAGGCCAGAACTTGATGTGCTTGCCTTGCTCACGAAGGAAAGAACGCGTCATCTTGATTCCGCGTTTCTGACATTCCTCGATCATCGTGTGGAGGTAGCCAAGTGTCGTTTCGCATCCGGTTTTCTCAGAGAATTCTTTGGTTTTCGCCCAAAATTGTTCAGCGGTCAAACCTAAAGAAGGGATGAAGGAGAAGCTCTGCATGTCGCTTGTTGCCAAGGTTGCGTCAAAGTCGTAGAGGATCGCTACAATCGGTTTGCTCATCTTTATTCCTCACTAATTAATCAAAGTATATTACTTTGCGTTTCTCTTCTCAATTTCCGAGGAGAGGAATTTTGCTAAAGGCAAAAATGCATAATTTGAAAAAGGGTAAAGGGGACTTTAGAATATTACGGCATGGAATGGTGGCAAATTCTTCTTTACGTTCTCGCGATCATCTTCCTTATCTGGCTTGCCTTTTTGATCGTCGATATCTCTAGTGTCCTTTCCTTCAAAGCCAAGCTTGAGAAGAGGACTGTTGCTTTCAGCGTCCTTTTCGTTGAGAAGAAAGACATTCTCTTAACCATCTATGCGATGTTCGATGAGAAGAAAGCCGAATTCTCTAGTTCCCTCAATAAAGCAGCCGCCCAGGTAAGGTGGATGAAGCTTGAGACAATGAAGGGCGAAGATATCGAAAATAATGTGGTTTTGCTGAATGATTTTGAAAAAAGACTCGCTCTTTTAGGCCACAAATACCCATTCTTTGAGAACGACAAAGACTACGAAATCTATTGGGCGACCCTTGAAGATCTGAATGCCAATTACAGAAGAAACGTCGCCAACTATAACAGCGAAGTCCTCGGTTACGAATACTGGAGGCGCTTCATCATATTCCGTCCTATGACCGCCCTCTTCGGTTTCAAAGAGAAAAAGCGTCTTAATTAGAAGTGCATCTCATAATCGACTAAGCCATCGTAGAAGTCTTTTTCGTGACTGACGATGATGACTGAGCCAGGATATTTTTCGATTGCTTCGAATAATGAATCTTTTGCCGACTGATCAAGGTGATTGGTCGGTTCGTCAAAGACGAGGAAGTTGCTTTTCTTTAAGCTCATGAGAGCAAATCTCGCTTTCGTGACTTCGCCACCAGAGAGCTCCTTCATTGGTCTCATAGCAAGTTCTTTCCTTACGCCTGTTGCGCCAAGCGCGGTCCTGACCTGCGTGTTAGTCAAACCTGGATATTGGTTATGGATGTATTCGAATGGGCTAAGTGACATATCAATCACCTCATCTTGGTTGAAGTAATTGACCACAATGCCGTCTAACCAGTTGTATTCGCCACCTAAAGAAGGAATCTTCCCTAAGATGGTTCTAAGGAAAGTTGTTTTGCCAACACCGTTTTGTCCGAGGATGGCGATTTTCTCGCCTTCTTTCAATATGAAAGAGATTGGATCGAGTAATGGTTTCCCATATCCGATTTCTAGATTCTCAACGATAAGAGGTTTCTGACCTACTGGGTGAGTGTATGGGAAAGAGAAATGGACTTTGATGACGGATTTGCCTGGTGCTTCCATGACATCAAGGTGAGCGAGTCTCGCTCTTCTTGATTTAGCGGCTCTTGAAGAAGTCGCTCTGACGATGTGCCTAGCGATGAAGTCTTCCTCTTTCTTGATGTATCTTTGCTGAGCGTTGTAGTTCTTCTCGTATTGCTCTCTATCGAGCTCATGTTGCTCAAGATAATGTTCAAAGGTTCCTTTGTATCTCGTGACTGTTTGGTTCTCGAGGCAGAAGACGACTGTGGCAATCCTCTTAAGGAATTCCTGGTCGTGGCTCACGACGAGGAAGGCTTTTGGATATGAGATGAGGTATCTAGCAAGCCAATCAACCTGAGTGGCATCAAGGAAGTTAGTAGGCTCGTCCATGATGAGGAAGTCCTTTTCCTCAAGAAGCATTTTGGCGAGATAGGCTTTCTCTCTTTGGCCGCTAGAAAGCTTCGCTAAAGGGGCCTCAAGATTCTCTTTGAGGAAGCCTAAACCATCAGTCAGTTTTCCGACTTTTTCTTGGAGAGCGTAGAACCCTTTTTCAGCGAGTTCGTTTTGAATTCGGTCGGCTTTTGCCAGTAATTTTTCGAAATATGCCCCATCTAATGCGCTTTCTTCATAAAGCTCATTCATTCTCTTTTCTTTTTCAAAAAGATCTTCATAGACGCCATAGAGGTATTGGTGGACAGGCATATCTTGGGCGACCTTGAGTTGTTGGTCGAGATAGGAATGGGTGACCCCGCTTTCCCAAATGACTTGGCCTTTGTCCGCTTTAAGCTCACCGACGATGATGTTCAAAATCGTGGTCTTGCCAGAGCCATTGCTTCCGACTAGGCAACAATGCTCACCGCTATTGACCTTGAAAGAGACTTTCTTGTAGAGCTCTTTGTCGCTGTAATTGAATTCGATGTCTTTTAGTTCGACGAGTGCCATGATGACAAATATACCTTAGGGGGATAACAAAAAAAGTGCTTAGGCACTTATTTGTTCTTTGAACGGATGGACTTTATCTTTTCTTTCCATCTCTTCTTCAGATCCTCGAATCGTTCATCCGCGGATTCTTTGATGGTCTTAAGCTGGGTGGCCAAATGGATCGAATAGGCGAAATCGACTGCCATCGCACCGATGACGATGCCGATGAAATACGTATAGATGAGGTTATCGCTTAGCCAGCTGATGCCCTCAACGAGAATCGGATTCAAAAGGAAATAATAAAGCGAACCAACTGCCAGCCAGGCAAGAGAGAAGATCGGGCAGATGATTCCCATGATGTTTCCTTT
>JAFXLR010000031.1 GCA_017531065.1 Bacilli bacterium | reverse complement strand
GAATGACCACTTCGTTCCCTTCAGCCGCGATAGGCACCACTGAGGCAAGGTCGGACTTTCTTATCGACATATCGATGACGGCTTTATAGATGGCTTTGTAGAGGTCATCACGGTCGAAAACCATCTCTGGCTCGACTTTTTTCTTCTTGAAGAAATCTTTCTTGAAGATGCCGTTGACCATGTTGTTACGGACGTTGTTCACGTTGATGAAGACAGCGCCGGAAACAAGGAGAAGCAATGAAGCAGCAGAGACGATTCCGACAAGGTCGAAATTCGGGACCGAGCAAGAGACGACGATCCCTGCTTCAAGAAGGATGATGGAGCCAATGAAGATTGGGTGACGGCTCACGTATTTAAACATCAAGAAATCACCAAGAGCGGTGATGAGAAGGCCAATGACCAGAGAAATGACCCAGTTGGCGTCATATGTGATAACAGCAAAATCTATTGAATTTAACATTTCAGGTTCCAGGTTTTATGAAATATTTCGGATATTTCTTATAAAGTGTAACAAAGCTTTACATTATTTAAAAGTGGCTACAGCGCCTTTTTTTGAAGTTTTTTGTGAAAACAAAGGGAGTTTGTCTTTGGACACAAAGTTGCATACCCTTTCGAAGGTCTCATTTGACTTGAAGAGAGGATGCGTTTTTCATATAGTATTTAGGCGCCATGCATCAGTAATTCAATGGTAGAATGGCAGCTTCCCAAGCTGCTCACACGGGTTCGATTCCCGCCTGGTGCTCCAATCTTCTTCAAAGCAAAATGTCCGACAAACCGGGCATTTTTTTCTTATCCACAACTACTGCTACAGATTTTTTACAGTTTCGTTACTCAAAAAAATAGGTGCGTGCTATAATCCATTCTTGGGTTAGTTAGGCATGCCTAACTCTTATTCTTATCTCTCAAATATTCACATATAGAAAACTGTCTTCCAAAACGTGGGAAAGGAACATATGGCAGAAAAGAAAAGAAAGCCAAACGAGACGATGTCATATGTCATGTCCCTTGTTGGCTATAAAAAAGAAAATGTTCATTGCCTCGGTCATTTTGGCGATTTGCAACGCCATACTCGTGATCGCGCGCTTGGAAGCTCTAATGCTAAAATTAAGCGATATGTCACCGATTGTTAACGCCGTGATTGGCATCTCCCTCATCTTCCTTTGCACGACTTTAGGCTCATCTTTCGTCCTCTTTTTCAAAGGCAAGTCGATTAGCCCTAAGCTGAACCGCATCTTCCTTGGCTTTGCGGCCGGGATCATGCTTTCGGCATCGATCTTCTCCCTCATCGTCCCTGCCCTTGAGGCCAACGTCTCTTACATGCCTTCCTTCGTGGTTGTTTTGATTTCGGTCTTGCTTGGTGCTGCTTTCCTTTGGGGAATCGATAAACTTACCCCTCACCTTCATGTTCAGCGTAACGAGGAAGAAGGTATCAGAAATGTCCACATCTCCAAGACGATGAAGATGTTCATGGCCGTCACCATCCACAACTTCCCAGAAGGCCTATCGGTTGGCATCGCTTATGGTGTCGCTCTTGCCGCTGTCTTTGCTGGTAGCGCTGGTGCGGATTCGTATGGTTATGGGCGCGCTTATGCTCGCAATCGGTATCGGCATCCAAAACATCCCTGAAGGTGCCGTTGTCGCTTTGCCATTTGCTGCCGAAACCGGGAAGAGCGGAAAAGCCTTCCTCTATGGAACGATGTCTGGGGCTGTTGAGCCTATTGCCGCGGTGATTGGCTTATTCCTTGCTTTCCTCGTTGAGCCACTTATGCCATGGGCTTTAGCCTTTGCGGCAGGATGCATGCTCTACGTCATCGCCGAGGAAATGATTCCTGATCTGCAATCTGAAGCCTCAAGCCATGAAGGCGTTTGGTCCCTCATGATTGGATTCGTCCTCATGATGGTCCTTGATACGGCTTTAGGTTAAAAAATCCCCTACAAAACCCAAATAAAAAGGAGGTCAAACGGCCTCCTTTTCTTGTTTGTTTTTTATCTCTTGCGACGTCCCAAATGGATACGATGTTTCATATCGTACATCTTCCTGTCGGCACGACGATATACATCCTCGTAGCGGTGATCTTTCTTCGGATCATAGGCAGTGTATCCGTAGGATATCGAGAGTTTCTTGAAGGCTTTGTCGGCACTTTCGTTATTGTGCTCGATGAGCCTATCAAGGAAACCAAGGCATTCTTCGGCGCGGTCGGTTCTATCGCCTCTTACGATAACGACGAATTCGTCACCGCCGATACGGAAGACTTCATCATCGGCAAAGGCTTCGGCAATCAATTCTGCGCACTTAGCAAGGACGAAGTCACCAATCGCGTGGCCATAGTGGTCGTTCACGTCTTTGAGGAAGTTAACGTCGAGCATGACGATGCCAAAGGCGGCTTTCTTTTTATCAATGTCTTCGTTAAGCTGAGCCGTTGCTTTTGAATACGAGGCACCATTCCTGACTTTAGTCAGATGGTCGTAGTAAGCCATATGCTCAAGGAGTTTGTGCTGGGATTGGATTTCTTTGATGCCGATCTTGAAAGCGCGGTTAAGATCGCCAACCTCATCGCGTCCTTCCTTCGGGAAGTCGACTTTGGCGTTGAGATCTTTGCTGATTGCTGTAGCGGTCTTGGCAAGGTGCCTTAACGGGGAGTTGATCCTATGGGCCAAGATGGCGGCAATAATGACGAAGAAGAGGGTGAAACCAACGGAGATGAGAATCGTCGTTGTGATCGCCTGGTTTCTAGCGGCGAAGATGTCATCATAGGAGTCACAAAGGACAAGCTTCATGCCATTTCTCAAAGTGACGAAAACCATGACACGGTCGGTGTTATGGTACTCGTAACGGATGACGCCTTCTTTTGTTTCGGTTGAGGTCATGAGGTCACCATTCTCAATGAGGTGATCGGCTTCGTCACCGTGGGTCTCCCCACTAGAGAATCCTGGGTGGTAATGGATGCTGCCATCCCCTGCTTTGAGATAGAGGTAACCGGTGTTCTTGTATTTGATTTGATCAAGTTCTTCGATGAGCTTGCTGAAATTGATGTCGATGCCGATGACGCCGATAGCATCATCACCGCAGTAAACCGGGGTGACATACGAAAGCATGATGTCATGGATTGAACCATCAAGATGAGGTTTCATCCATAAGGCATGGCCAGTCTTAAGTGGGGTGGTATACCAAATGGTATCTTCCTCAGCGGTCGCTTGCTGGATCTGGGTGATTGGGAGTTCGGAGAATTCGCCCGAGTCGTCTTTTGAGAAGAAGATGCCTTCTTCAAGGTTTCCTTCCCCTGTCACTTCGACCGTGTAATGGAAATAGACGTCGTTTGAGTGCGGGATTTGCTCACACATGAAGAGGATGAGCGAATTGATTCTCGAAAGGAGGGAGTTTCTTTCCGTTTTGGAATTCTTGAGGTTGTCGGCGGTGCCTGCTTCTTCGGAAGCAAAGCTTGAGAGGGAGTTGACGCAGTTTTCGATGGTGATAAGGCTCGCGTCGATCTCATAGCCCTTATCGGCACAGAAAAGATTCATCTCACTGGTGGCCGCTTTGCTAAGGACGGTGTTGAGATAGAAATAAGTGAAAACCGAGATGCCAGCCGCGATGCAAAGAGCGCATGACACAATGGCACCGATGATTCTCGTGTTTATGGAAAACAGCCAACTATTTTTCTTCTTTTCCATGGAAAGAAATGACCCTTAATGACTATTAAAGTATATTAACTCTTACGAGTTGTGAAATGGTTTTTGGTCTTTTTGTCCTCTTTTCTCGCTTTTCTTTAAGAAGAGGGAGCAGGAATGTGTCATTCAAATTTTACATTGCTATAATGGGAAGGGAGGTAGAAAGCAATGAACATTCTCCACGCAATATCACGCGCCAGAATCACGCCAGAGAGCTTCTTGGCCTGTGTCGAAATCCCAGCTGGCAGCAAAAACAAATACGAGCTCGACAAAGAATCGGGCGCTCTTATCCTTGACCGCATCCTTTATACGGCTACCCAATACCCACAGAACTATGGTTTCATCCCAAGGACTTGGGGTCTTGATCATGACCCTCTTGATGTCCTTATTCTTTGCACGCAGCCAATCGTTCCTCTCTCACTTGTGAGATGTAAGCCAATCGGCACCCTCAAGATGACCGATGGCGGCAAAGTCGACGAGAAGATCATCGCCGTCTGCGAGAATGATCCTGACTACAACACCTACAATGAATTAAGCGACTTGCCACAGCACCTTCTCGAAGAGATCTCCCACTTCTTCAAGCACTACAAAGAGCTTGAGTACAACAAAGAGACCATCGTCGAAGGATACCGTGATGCGAAAGCTGCCAAAGAGGCCATCGCCGCCGCGAGAAAACGCTACGACGAGAAGTTCTTAGACAGATAACCTTTTATTAAAATAAAAAGGACGCGTGATTTGCGTCCTTTTTTCTTTATTCAAGCTCGATGGTCGCCGGTGGTTTGGTCGTGAAATCAAAGAGCACGCGGTTGACTCCCCTGACCTCATTGACGATGCGGTCGGCAACAAGGGTGAGAAGCTCATATGGGAGCCTAGTTGGTTTGGCGGTCATGAAGTCATCGGTATCGACGGCGCGGAGAACGACGGAGTAGTCGTAGGAACGCTCATCGCCTTTGACGCCAACGCTCTTCATGTTGGAGAGAGCGGCGAAGTACTGAGCAGGTTTGATTCCGCTCTTGGCGATTTCCTCTCTGAAGATATAGTCGGCTTCCTGGACAATTCTGACTTTATCAGGAGTGACTTCGCCGACGATTCTTGTGGCAAGGCCTGGGCCTGGGAATGGCTGTCTTTCGACAAGGCTCTCTGGAAGGCCAAGGTAATATCCGACTTCACGGACTTCGTCTTTGAAGAGCTCATCAAGAGGCTCGACAAGGCCGATGAATGGAAGGTCTTTTGGAAGGCCTCCGACGTTATGGTGGCTCTTGATTGTGGCGCTGGCACCAAGACCTGATTCAACGCGGTCTGGATAGATGGTGCCCTGGGCAAGATATGCGCCATTTGCCACGTCTTTTAAGGCTTCACCGAAGCAATCGATGAAGGTTTTGCCGATGATTTTGCGTTTTTGTTCTGGTTCGTTGACGCCTGCTAAACGACCGAGGAAGAGGTCACCTTTGTTGAGGCGGTTGAACTTAAGGTCGAAACGGCTCTTGTCGCCGAAGACGGCCTCAACTTCATCACCTTCGTTTTTGCGCATTAAGCCATGGTCGATGAAGTAACAGATGACATGGTCGCCAAGGGCTTTCTCAAGAAGGGCCGCGGTGACGGCTGAATCAACGCCGCCAGAGAGAGCGCAGATGACTTTGTGGTCGCCGACCTTCTCTTTGATCTCCTTGATCTTCTTATTAACGAAATAGGAAGAGTCCCACTCCTGCTTGGCGCCACAGACATTGAGGACAAAATTCTCAAGCATTTTGAGGCCTTGCTCACTGTGAGTGACTTCTGGATGGAACTGAACGGCATACAAATGCTTCGCTTCATTTGAGAAAGCGGCATTTGGACAGGTATCGGTTGAAGCGGTCCTCGTGAAGCCCTCTGGGAGCTTGTTCACCTGGTCACGGTGACTCATGAAGACGCTTAACTCGGTTTTCACGGATTCGAAAATATCGCTCTTGTTATTGATGTGGAGACCAACAGGTCCGTACTCCCCTTTCGTTGCGGTTCCGACCTCACCTCCAAGGAGATGGGCCATGAGCTGAGCGCCATAGCAGATGCCAAGGATTGGCTTGCCAAGTTCGAAGATCTTCTTGTCGATGGTTGGGGAACCTTTCTCATAGACGGAATTAGGTCCGCCGGTGAAGATGATGCCTTTGACATCAGGGTCAGAAAGAACAGAGAGGTCATGATTGAATGCGAGGATCTCGGAATACACCTTAAACTGTCTCACGCGACGGGCGATGAGCTGGTTGTATTGACCACCGAAATCGAGAACGATAATTTTTTCCATGGCACACATTATCGACTTCCATCTTTTTCTTGAAAAGAACAATGTGAAAATTTTTAAAAATTCCTCACTTTTTGGCTCTTTTTCCTCTTGTTTTTGTTAAGCCTTCAAATTCGGTAAATCGGTAAGGTAATGGTCAAGAGGTTATATTTTATATAAAAAACACGTTTTTTCTAGCAAATGAGTGGAAAACTAAGGTACTATGATAGCATGGGAAATTTCGTTGAAATTATTCCCAAATACATAGGAAGGACAAACGTATATGTCAACAAAGTACAACTTCAAACGTGAAGAGATTGGTGCTGTTTCGCCCCAATACTATTCCAGACTCAGATCCACCGTCGAGGCTGCTTTCTACCGCAACAACGTTCACACCGTCAAGAACATTGCTGAGGCCTATGAGCTTGCCAAGAATTCCGTCGGCACCACTGTTACCGACCTCCCTGTCGTCAAAGCTGAAGAACTCGGCTTACCAAAAGACGCCAAAGTCTTACTCTTCAATGATGGTT
>JAFXLR010000030.1 GCA_017531065.1 Bacilli bacterium | reverse complement strand
GCCTTCGTCCCATGCTACGTCGCCACAGGCGGAACCGAGCTTGAGGGTGTTGACTACATCTTCGCCACGAAGATTCTTAAGAAATTCGAATCCCTTAACATCGCTCACCTTCGCGATGACTTAATCGAACTCGATGCCAAGCTCACCAAGCTCTTTGGCAAAGCCGAGTTCAAGATGTCAAAGGCCAAGATCGCCGGCTTCCTTAAGGATGTCGGATAGTCTTTTGATCCAAAAATCTCCCACAAAACAACATTCTTTTTAAACCATGGCGAAAAAGGAAAAAGACACCGCAAAACTGACTCACGTCCATTCTGACTATACGAAGAAGATGGATTCGCTCCTAAAAGGGAGCCTTCCTTTCAAGTCGTTCGTCGAGGCCATCAAGAAGACCGGTGAGAATAGCGTTTTCCAGCGTAACCGCCACGAGAACAAGACCTATGATGACAAGTGGGTCACCGAGCTTGATACCGGCTTTGACGCCATCGACCGCATTATCGCCCATCCTCGTACCTTCATTAAGGAGACGCAGGATCTAGTGCTCGCTGGCCAAGCCAAACGTATCAACTCAACCTCAATCCGCCACCTTGCGTCCCATACCCGCTATATCCATGGCTTCAACAAGCAAGGCCAGATCGTCCCTGAACGTATTCTCTCAATTGGGTCTGACGTCGATATGCAGATCTATGAGAACCGCGTTCTTATGTCTCTCATCCAGCGTCTTACTTTCTTCGTTGAGAAACGTGTTCAGTTCATCTCAGATAAAGGTGAAACCCGTAACTCCGACGTTTTATTCATCCACTCAAAGACCGAGATCGATGGGGTCCGTTACGAAGTCGACAATCGTATCAAAATCTCCATCGAATCTGACGATAAAGGCGAATACGAGAAGAACAAGGTGCTCCTTGCCCGTATCAAGAACCTTTCCGAACGCGTCAACTTCTATATCAAGTCCCCATTCATGGAGGAGATGAAGGATGCCAAAAGTGTCCACTCGCCTCTCCAGATGACTAACCTTCTTCTTAAGAACCCTGACTACCATAAGGTCGCGGTCCTTTGGAAGTTCATCGATTCCTACACCAAACTCGGCATCTCTTTCGATATTGAGGAGAAGAAGGGGGAATTCGATGAGGCTTACTTCAATGAGGTCTATGGACTTACCGCTGCCTCAATGGCAACGCTTCACACTCACTTAATCGATAACAGAGTGGTCAAAACCAAGGAATCGGAGAAAGAAAAAGCCAAAGCGATGACCAAGCACTTTGAGCCAAAGGTCATGCTTTCACTTGAAGATGAGACCTTCCTTTCCCATAAGTTCCGTTATGACCAGTTCCCAGAGCATGAATCTTTGCTAGTCACTCCAGATAGAGAGCCAGAAGAGAAGGATTTCGCTTGGACTCCAGATGAGGTCAAAGCCTTCAAAGATAGCGATAACGAATACTTAACCGCTGAGATGCTCACCGCCAAAGAACTCCGTGAGCAAGCCGAAGAAGAAAGAAACTTCATGGATCAGGAAGCCATCATCGCTGAGATGGAACGCCGTAAAGCGGAAGAGAAGCAACTCGAAGAAGAACGCGCTGCCGCTGAAGCCAAACGCCAAGAAGAAGAGGCCCAAAGACTCCGTGAACTCGAAGAGAAGATCAGAATCGAAACCGAGATCCGTCTTGCTAGAGAAAACGAACTCCTCAAAGAAGCCCGCGAAAGAATCTTAGCGATGGCGCTTGAAGACGCCCCAATCGATGAATCGATCGCTGACGAACTCGCTAAAACGAGACATCAGTCAGTCGAAGAACCAAAAGAGAAACCACAAGAACAAGCAGATACCGGAACTGAGCCACAAGGAGAAACCCTTTCCGATGGCCCAACTTTCACCATTCCTTTAGAGGAATATAACGCCGACAAGGAACTCGTCGAAAAACTCCAAGAAGAGAAAGAAGCCCAAGCCAAGCGTATCGCTGAGCTTGAGGAAAAACTTGCCGCCCAAGAAGGCGATCACGCCCGCGTCAAAGAACTCGAAGAACAGATTCGCTCCAAAGAAGAAAAGGGCAAATCCGTTCATATCGTTCCTTCCCCAGTAGAAGAACCAAAACCAGAAATAGTGAGGATTCGCAGGGGATATTCGAAAAATGCCATGGATATCGGCGGCATCAAGACCGACCCATATGGCAATATCGTTTTCATTAAAAGCGAAACTTCTAAAGAAGAAGTAGCCTCATCTTCGCCAAAAGCCATCAAGGTGAAGAAAGACGCTAAACCAGCCACCAAAGAAGCGGAGCCAAAAGGCAAAGTCTTCCGTATTAAGAAAGCCAAGTAAGAGACATGGAAGAGCAAAAGAAGAAGAAAAAAATTGCCTCGAAGATCGTGGACATCGTTCTCGGTGCCCTCATCGTTTTGATACTCGGCCTTCAGATCGACATGTTCATCACGAAGAACAATAACTTTGGTATCCCAAGCCTCTTCGGGTATAGCTTCATGGAAGTCCTCACCGATTCGATGGAAGGGGAACAACCTGATTCATTCGACGCCGGAGAAGGGATCGTCATCCAAAAGAAAGACGTCAACGATGTCAAAGCAGGGGAGATCATCGCCTTCTATAGCGAGGCGATCGGATACTGCGTCTCTCACCGCGTCATCGAGATCGTCGAATCCCCAGAATACGCAGGCGCGAAAGGCTCGTTTGAGGTGAGTCCCGCTTTCGAATATAGCCTTGATAATGGAACCTCCTGGGCTAATGGAGGCGAAGAAGTCGCTCTCGAAGAAGGAAAATCCTTCTTGACCCGTTCAAAAGAAGACAAAGAGCATACCCTCGCCCATACCATCCCAACCTTCGCTGGCAAGCACGATATGACTTTCTTCACCTGTGGCGATAACCTCAATGCGGAGTGGTACACCAAAGTCACCGGCAAAGCCGTTGAATCAACATATCGCGATAATGTCCCAGCCAAGTACTACGTTGGCACCGTCATCAGCCATAGCCATTTCTTCGGCGGCGTCCTCCATACCGTCCAAAGCATCTGGTTCGTCCCAGTGGCCATTTTGGTCCCAATCCTCATCATCGGTACGATGACCGTCATTGATTTCATCAAAGGATACCGCGAGGAAAAGAAGAAAGAGGAAGAGGAACTCAATGCTGAGATGATCGCCGCGGGAGTGGATCCAAGTGACGAGAAAGCCTCCCTCATCTTCAAAGAGAAATACCAGATGCGCAAAGAGATTGAGCGAGAGATGGAAGAGATGAAGAAGGAGCAGAAAGCCCTCTTCATGGAAGAATTCAAGAAAGCCAAGGAAGAGCTCGCCAAATCGGAAGAGCTTGAAAGGATAAAGCAAGAAGAGAAGGCTAAGATTTTAGCCGAGCTCGCTAAGGAAGGAGAAAAGCAATGAGACGATTACTTAACTTCTTCGCGTCCCGTTTCTCCTATAAGACCCATAAGAGAAACTCCTACATCATCTACATCATCTTGGCCATCAACACGATCGCCTCGATCGTCCTTTACACGATCATGATCAGAGGCTACTACAAGCCTGGTTTCATCATCAGCCTTTATGTCACGGTCATCGTCAACGCCGTTCTCATCGTCGTCGCTATCCTTTATCAGGACGTCCTTGCGATGTCAGCGTTAGATAGGGATATCGCTAAAGATAACTTCACGAAAGAAATCTATATCTTCAACGAATCTGCCTTGAGGCAGTCTTTCTCCCATATGATGAGAAGAAGGAAGGCGGAATCTCTCTTCGCCGTCCTTGACGTTAGAGACATCACCCGACTCCGTAGCATCTATGGCCAAAAAGGACCGCGCATCATCAACGATGCTTTATATGCCGCGATACATGAGGCGGTTGGCAAAGACAATAAGAATTACGCTTATGGCTTCTCCCCAATCAAGGGTTGGATCCTCATCAAAAAAGGAGGGGAGGAATCTCTTTTCATCGAAGAGCTCCAGTCCATCTGTCAAAGAGTCAACTACATCTTAGAGAAAGATGGCACGATGCCTGATGTCGCCATCCTTTGTGGCGTCTATCACGCCTATCATGGCCAGTCTTTCGAAGATGTCTATAGCAAAGCCCAAATCGCTGGCACCTATAACCTCTCGTCCCGTATCTCGAGCGACGTCATCGTCTATAGCGAGGAATTCATGATGGATGATGAAGGCGAACGTTCCCTTTCTAGCGAACTTGGCAACGCCATCAACGAAGAGCAGCTCCAAGTCTTCTATCAACCAAAATTCGATCTTCAGAACGATTTCTTCTTCGGTGCCGAAGCCCTTATCAGATGGAACCATCCATCTCGCGGCCTTCTCCCGCCATCCCTTTTTATCCCATTCGCCGAGCAATCCGGACGTATCATCGAAGTCGACAAATACGTCTTTGAGCAGGTTTGTAAGAACATGGTGAAGTGGAAGAACGAAGGGAAACGTATTCCAAAGGTCTCCATCAACCTTTCTAGAAAGACCGCTCTCGCACCAGATATCCTTACTTTCTACAAAGAGACGATGGAGAAATACGAGATAAATCCTAAATGGATTGAGATTGAGTTAACCGAATCCATGGCCGCTCAAGACGCCGTCTTCGTCTCCGCCATGATCAGAAAAATCAAAGCCCTTGACCTTGACACCTCGATCGATGACTTCGGCATGGGATATTCGGCTTTCTCATCCTTAAAGAAGATTCCTTTCGACACCCTTAAGATCGACAAATCCTTCATCGATGAGTTTGAGCTTGACCAAAAGAGCCGCGACCTTGTCCGTTGCATCAATGACATCTCGCATTCCTTAGGCATGAAGACCATCGCCGAAGGTGTTGAGACCGAAAACCAGAAAAACATCGTCAAGGAACTTGGCATCGATGCCGTCCAAGGCTATTACTATAGCCGCCCGCTTGGCGAATTCGAATTCCAGAGGTTCCTTAGCAATAACCCATTCGAGAAGAAAAAGAAACAAGAGGAGGTAGCCAAATGATCGCCATAATCGGTACGACTAGCGACGATATCCTCTATTTCAAAGCGAAGATGGGGAATCCGAAAGAAGTGACCCTCACTGGAGGCTTCAAAGTCTATGAGGGCACCATTTTCCGTGAGGATTGCGTCGTTGCCGCGACTGGCCCATCTCTTGTGGATGCTGGCATCATCATGACCCTCATCATCGAGAAATTCGACCCATACATGGTCTTTAACGTCGGTTCGGTCTATAGCTTCAGCGATGAGCTCCGCCAAGGGGATTTATTCATCGCCGACCGTTATTTCTACGCCGACATCGATTTCACCGACAACAAAGAGGCCGTCTATGGCCAAATCCCAGGAAGAGACCCATTCTTCGTCGCCGATAACCTTATCAACGATAGGGCTGAGAAGAACGCTTATCTTATGACGACAAGATACGTCCAAAGGGGCTTCCTTCTTTCTGGTTCCTCTTTCTATTTCATGCCGAACAAGGTCTCAACCATCGTCCAAAACCACTTCCTCGTCCAAGAAGAGAATATGCGCGCTTATGACAACACAAGCGCTGCCATCGCGATGGTCTGCCATCTTAACAACACCGCCCTTCTGACCATCAAAGGTGTGGCGATGCAGATGGGAAAAGAACGCGAAAGAATCAACTATATCCGCACGGGCTTAGAGATGATGCCGACAATCGGCAAGATCATCACCCGAATCCTCGTCGCCCGCACCGAGGACGTTAACGAATAAGGAGAAAGGCCATGAAAAAGAACCAAACCAAACAAGTCAATCTTAAGGCCTTCCTTAGCAACCGCGCATCAACCGTCGTCGGTCCGATTTTCCTTGGCTTATTCATACTCTCGGCGGTGGGAATCCCTCTGGCCTATTAT
>JAFXLR010000029.1 GCA_017531065.1 Bacilli bacterium | reverse complement strand
TTGCCGCTTGAATCAGATAAAAGTTCAGAGCATTTTAATTTAATTTCATTTCAAGGGCCAATGGAAGAGGCTTCCCGCTTTGGCATCCTCGTGACCGACAAAGACGACAACATCGTCCAGTTCGTCGAGAAACCAAAGAAACCGATCAGCAACCTCGCTTCGATGGGTATCTACATCTTCACCTACAAGACCCTCCGCGATTACCTCATCAAGGATCACGCTTTAGAAGATAGCGACCACGACTTCGGCAAGAACATCATCCCAACGATGCTCAAGAACAAGAAGAAGCTCGTCGCCTACACATACCACGGATATTGGAAAGACGTCGGAACCATTTCCTCCCTCCACCAGGCGAACATGGACCTTCTCCTTTCAGGAGACCCTGATGTCAATATCTATACCGTCCAAGGAAATAACAAGATTTTGAGCGAGGACATACACGGCACCCCTCAATTCATCGGCAAGACCGCCAAAGTCAAAGACTCCCTCATCAACCAAGGCTCAATCATCCTTGGCGAAGTCGATCATAGCGTCATCTCGGGTGACGTCGTCATCGAAGAAGGCGCGAAAGTCACCAATTCCGTCGTCATGAATGGCGCCTTCATCGACCAGAATGCGGTGGTCACCGATGCCATCATCGGTCCGAACACCCTCATCGAAAAAGGCGAGAAAGTGAACGTCGAGAAAGACGGCATCGCCCTCGTCGTCAACGAAAAGGCAGGTAGATAATATGAACAAGATTATTGCCCTTCTCAATTGCCATAACTCACCAGAGCTTGGCGAGCTCACCTCCAATAGGCCATTGGCTTCGACTTCCTTCCTTGGCAGGTACGCCTTCATGGATTTCGCGATGTCGAACTTCACCAATTCCGGCATTCAAAACGTCAGCGTTTTAGTCAAAAATCATCAGCGTTCCCTGCTTAAACACATGGGAAACATGATGTCTTGGGTCAATAACACCAAGACGGGAAGAGACACCGTCTTCTATAACGAAAAAGGTATCCTTAACCCTGCCTACAACACCGACATCAATAACATCAAAGAGAACGATTGGGTCCTTTATGAAAGCAATGCCTCAATCCTCGTCTTCCAGGCCCCAGAGATCGTCGCCTCGATTGATCTCCGCCCATTCATCGAAGAGCACGAGGAAAGAGGGGAGAAGATCACCATCGTCTACAAAGAGATCGATGACGCCAACAAGGAATTCATTGGCGCTCATGTTTTAGACATCGATGAGGATGGCTATCTCAAAGACGCCCATAAGAACAAAGGCGACGTCAAGAAAGCCAAAGTCTCCCTCCAGATCTGGATCATCAACCGCGAGACCCTCGTTGAAATGATCAACCATGGCAACCGCGTCGATTCCTCTTGGGGCATCGCCGAATATCTCCCAGCCATCGCGAGGAACGATTTCATCAAAACGAAGATCCATTGCGTCCCTTATAAGGGCTATGCGAGAAGATTCGATAGCCTCGCCCATTACGTCGAATATTCTTTCGAGCTTCTTAATAGAAAACCATACGAAGCTCTCTTCAAGAGAGATTGGCCAATCTTCACCCGTACCCATGACACCCCGCCAGCCATCTACGGCACTGAAAGCGAAGTCTCCAATAGCTTCGTCTCCAATGGCTGCGTCGTCGAAGGAACCGTCAAGGATTCCATCATCTGCCGTAGCGTCAAGGTCAAGAAAGGCGCGAAGGTCCAACGTTCCATCGTACTTAGCAACTGCGTTCTCGAAGAGAATAGCGCTGTGAGCGACGTCGTCATCGATAAGTACAGCACCGTCGCCTCCCGCCACAAGATCCAAGGCGACAAGGATGATGTCATCTACATCAAGCAAGGAGCGAAAGTATGAAGATCGCAATGCTTGCCAGCGAAAGCAACCCCCTTTGCAAATCGGGCGGCCTCGCCGACGTTGTTTTTGCTTTAAGCAAAGAGCTCGTGAAGGAAGGGAACGAAGTCATCGTCCTCATTCCTTACTATGGCTCCATCAAAAGAAAGAAACTCAAAACCACCTGTAAGGGCTCTTACAAAGTGAAGATGTCCTGGAGGCAACAGGATACGACCCTCTACGAAACCAAGATCGACGGCGTGACTTTCTATCTCGTCGAGAATGACGCTTATTTCTATCGCGACCATCTTTATGGCTATGACGATGATGGCGAAAGATTCGCCTATTTCGCTTTAGCTGCTAAGGCCGCTCTTAAGCACCTTAAGTTCAAAGCCGACATCGTCCATGTCCATGATTGGCAAACCGCGATGGTGCCTTGCCTCCTCAAAGAGGAGAAACCAGCAGACGCTTTCTACAAAGACATGAAGAGCGTCCTCACCATCCATAACCCAGCCTTCAAAGGCTATCTCGACCGTTTCTACTTAAACGATTTCTTCAATCTTAGCGACGACCTCTATGACACTGGCCGCGTCCGTTTAGAAGGTCTTGTCAGCACCCTCAAAGCCGGCATCGTCTTCGCCGACAAGATCACAACCGTCTCCCCAACCCATAGGAATGAGCTTCTCACCTTTGAGCATGGCCAGGGCTTAGATAGAGACCTTGAGCTTAGGCGTTACGACTTCTTTGGTATCGCAAATGGCATCGATATCGAGGAGTGGGATCCAGCAAAAGACAAAGGAATTGCTAAGAATTTTGACGTTGAAACCGTGAAAGAAGGCAAAAAAGCCAACCAAAAAGACCTCCTTGATTCCTTCCATATCACGAATAGAGGCGGACCAGTCTATGGCATCGTCTCACGCCTCTCTTGGCAAAAAGGCATCGACATCATGATCAACAACATGAGAGGCGCTTTGGCAATGGGTGCATCGCTTGTCATTCTTGGCTCAGGCGAATATGAGCTTGAGCAGAAGTGCGAGCAGCTAAGACGCGAATACCCAGATACCTGTGGCATCTATATCGGCTATAACGACGCCATCGCCCACAAAATCTACGCAGGATGCGATTTCTTCCTTATGCCATCCCTCTTCGAGCCATGCGGAATCTCCCAGATGATTGCGAAACGTTATGGCACGCTTCCTATCGTCCGCTTCACCGGTGGCTTAGCCGACACCGTTGTTGGTTACAACAAAGACAACCTGAAAGTGGCTGACGGAATCGGTTTCAATGATTATAATGATTCAGGCCTCGGCTATGCCGTAGGTCTCTCTAGAGAGCTTTTCGCCGATAAGAAGGCTTTCTGGACTTGCGTGAAGAATGCGATGAATTGCGACCATAGCTGGAAGAACTCCGCTAACGAGTACCTCAAGATCTACCATTCTCTCGCTTCCTAGTGGGAGGACACCATATGTCATACGACCATGGCTCAATCGAGAAGAAGTGGGCCAAATACTGGGACGAGCATGAGACTTTCAAATGCGACGTCCATGATTTCTCAAAACCAAAATACTACGCCCTCGACATGTTCCCTTATCCATCCGGACAAGGACTTCACGTCGGACATCCTGAGGGTTATACCGCTACTGACATCCTTTGCAGAATGAAGAGGATGCAGGGCTTTAACGTCCTTCACCCAATGGGTTGGGACGCTTTCGGTCTTCCTGCTGAGCAATTCGCCATCAAGAACAACGAGCACCCAGAAGGCTTCACCCGTAAGAACATCGCTCACTTCAAAGAGCAGATCAAGACCTTAGGTCTTTCCTATGACTGGAGCAAGGAAATCGCCACCATCGATCCATCTTTCTACAAGTGGACCCAGTGGATCTTCCTCCAGATGTATAAGCATGACCTCGCCTATGTCGACGATATCCCAGTCAACTATTGCCCAGAGCTTGGCACCGTCCTCGCTAACGAAGAGGTCATCGATGGCAAGTCTGAGCGCGGTGGCTTCCCAGTCATCCGCATGCCAATGCGCCAATGGATCCTAAAGATCACCGCTTATGCGGACCGTCTTGAGAAAGATCTCGAAGGCTTAGATTGGCCAAAGAGCACCCTTGAGATGCAACGCAACTGGATCGGCCGTTCAACCGGTGTCCAGATCCGTTTCAATATCGAAGGCAAAGATACCCACTTCGATGTCTTCACAACCCGTGTCGACACCCTTTTCGGCTGCACCTATTGCTGCCTTGCCCCAGAGCATCCTCTTGTTAAGGAACTCGTGAGCGCTGAGCAGAAAGAAGCAGTGGAGAAGTATGTCAGTGACGCCGCCAAAAAGAGCGACCTCATGAGAACCTCTCTTGAGAAAGAGAAGACCGGTGTGTATCTTGGCGCTACCGCCATCAACCCAATAAATGGCAAATCCATCCCGATCTATGTCGCCGACTACGTCCTCGGTTCCTATGGAACCGGCGCTGTCATGGCCGTCCCTGCCCATGATACGAGAGACTACGCTTTCGCGAAGAAACATGACCTCCCAATCATCCAGGTCCTTGAAGGAGATATCTCCAAAGAGGCCATGGTCGATGATGCCCCACATATGAATAGCGAATTCGCTAACGGCATGAATATCGCCGATGCGAAGGCCGCCATCACGAAAAAACTCGTTGAGCTTGGCGCAGGCAAAGAAGTCGTCAATTACAAACTCCGTGACTGGATCTTCTCCAGACAGCGTTATTGGGGCGAACCAATCCCAATGATGCAGGATAAGGATGGCAAAGAATACCCAATCCCAGAGGATCAGCTTCCTCTCGTCCTTCCTGAGCTTGATGACTATCAGCCAACCAAAGATGGCAAACCTCCTCTTTCGAAAGCCCCAGATGCTTGGCTTAAGCCAACAATCGATGGCAAAGAATATATCCGTGAGACCAACACCATGCCGCAGTGGGCAGGTTCCTCTTGGTACTACATCCGCTATATCGACCCACAGAACGATAAAGCGATGGCCGATCCTGCTCTTATCGAGCACTGGCTCCCAGTCGACATTTATGTCGGTGGCCAAGAACACGCCGTTCTCCATCTTCTCTATGCACGTTTCTGGCATAAGTTCCTTTATGACATCGGCATTGTCAAATGCAAAGAGCCATTCCAGAAGCTCTATCACCAAGGCATGATCCTTGGCTCCAATGGCGAGAAGATGTCGAAGTCCCGTGGCAATGTCGTCAATCCTGACGATATCGTCAACTCCAATGGTGCTGACTCGCTCCGTCTCTTCGAGATGTTCGCTGGCCCTCTTAACGAGATGAAACCATGGTCCACCGAATCCCTTAACGGTGCGGCCCGTTTCATCGAAAGAGCCTTCCGTCTCGTAAGCGAAGAGCCATACACAAAGATGATCTCAGAAGAGAATTCCCATGAGCTCGATTACTCATATAACTTCCTCGTCAAGAAGGTGAGCACCGACTTCGAGAACCTCGACTTCAATACCGCTATCAGCCAGATGATGGTCTTCGTCAATGACTGCTATAAAGCGAAAAGCCTCTACAAATCCTACTTAGAAGGCTTCGTCAAACTCTTCTCATGCGTTTGCCCATTCGCTGGCGAAGAGATGTGGTCGCTTCTTGGCCACAAGGAGTCGATCGCCTATGAGAAGTGGCCAACTTATGATGAGAAAGCCATCACCCTCACGACCGTCAAATTAGCCGTTTCCGTCAATGGCAAGATGCGTGACGTCATTGAGGTCTCCAAAGAAGCCACTCAGGATGAGGTCATGGCTAAAGCCAACGAGTCGGCGAAAGTTCAATCCTTCTTAGCCGGACACGAGATCAAAAAGATCATCTACGTCCCAGGAAGAATCCTCAACATTGTCGTTGCCTAAACTTTTGACTAAATAACGCACCCAAAAATACCCCATGGGTGCGTTTTTTGTTGTAGAATAGCCTTGCCCGCTACCAAAAAGGTTTGGAGCGGAGCGGAGACAGACCAAATGTTACTTGCAATTGACGTCGGGAATACCCTGACAGACTTCGGCTTTTTCGCCGATGACAAACTGCTTAATTCCTATTTGATGGATAGTGACACCAAACGCAGCGAGGACGAAACCCGTGCTCGCCTTCTTTTGATGTTTCAATCCCTCGATATTGAACTAAGCGAAATCGATGAAGTAATCATTTCATCGGTTGTCCCTTCCATCGGGACGATTCTTACTAGCCTTAGCCAAAAGCTCTTCAATGTGAAGGCTAAGGTCATTGGCCCTGGACTTAAGAATGGGCTTAAGATGCGCGTCGACAATCCATCTGAGGTCGGCGCCGATCTCATCGCTGATGCGGTGGGAGGCAAAGAGAGGTATGGTAACTCGCTATTCATCGCTGACTTAGGCACCGCGAGCAAGTATCTCTATATCGATGAGGATGGCGCTTATTCAGGCCTTGCGATCGCTCCAGGCATGAGGCTTTCGCTTGACGCTCTCTCTAATGGGACAGCGGCTTTGCCAGAGATTTCGCTCTCGAAAAAAGCAAAAATCTACGGCAAAAACACTGTGGATTGTATGGCAAGCGGAATCATTAACGGCACCATTTATCAGGTCCGCGGTTTCGCTGAAGCATATGAAAAAGCAGTGGGCCATAAGCTCACCAAAATCCTCACGGGCGGCAATGCCGAATACGTGAAAGATGAACTCCCGGAATTCATCTATGACAAAGACCTTCTTATGGAAGGGCTTTTAGCAATCAATCTTAAGAACAGGAAATAATCAAAATGAAAATAACAGTTAAAGATATCGCAGTCGATGCGATTTTTGTCGCGATCATCGCGGCCATGACTTTCGTTCCATATGTCGGAATGATCACTCTCCCATTCATCAGCTTTACCCTTCTCCATCTTCCAGTCCTCCTCGGGGCTTACCTTTTTGGTTGGAGAAAAGGTCTCTTATTTGGCATCGCCATGGGCGTTTGCTCACTCATCAAAGCGACCACGATGCCAGCTGGAACCTTTGACGCTTTATTCGTCTGGCCATGGATCAGCGTCCTCCCAAGAGCCTTATTTGGCTTTTTGAGCGGTTTGTTCTTTGACATGCTGCACAAAAATTCTAAACTATACGGGAACCCACTTATTGTGGGTTTGCTCTCCTTCGCCTTTACCGTTATGCATACGGTGTTTGTGTTTGGATCGCTATTTATCTTCTTCCCTAATGAAACCTATGGGCTCTTATCGACTGAAAGCCCATTCGCGGGAGGAATCACTGTGTTCGTTGCGATCATTATCTTGCTTGGCATGTTAGGAGAGGCAACCTTGGCTGGTATCGTTACTCCAGCCCTTGGTAAAGGAACGATGTTCGTCGCAAAGAGATTCAGAAGCGACGATAGAGAGGAAGAGAAAGAGTGAACTTCGACAAATTAGCAAAATCCTATGAACAAGGGGCCGTAAAAGCCCTTCAAGACTTCATCCGCATCAACAGCGTCTATGACGAGATGACGATCGGTGAGGGAGCGCCTTATGGCTTAGGCGTTAAAAAAGCCTTAGAGTATTTCGCCAAACTCGGCTCCAACTTCGGTTGGAAGAGCAAGGTCATCA
>JAFXLR010000028.1 GCA_017531065.1 Bacilli bacterium | reverse complement strand
TATCGCCATCGAAGACATTGGCCCAAACGAGGATGATCGGAAGAGCCGCGATGATGGAAAGGGACATGGCACCGATGAAGGTGACTCTGTTAAGGACTTTCCTAACGTATCTTTCGGTTTCTTTACCTGGGCGGATGCCTGGGATATAGGAGCCGTTCTTCTGGAAGTTATCCGCAAGGTTCTCTGGATCGATCTGCATCTCCGCATAGAAGAAGCAGAAGGCGATGATGAGGGCAAGATAGATGAATAAGCCCCAGTTCATCTCCCAGTGGGTTCCGTCGAACCACGGCATGGAGAAGGTTTTGTTGTAGTTGAAGATGGAAAGCCACTCAGCGGAAGCCGCTTCCTTGGAGATGAAGCTAGCGATGATCGCTGGAGCGCTTAGGATGGAGCTAGCGAAGATGACAGGGATGACACCAGCGCTATTGATCTTGATCGGCAAGAAGGAGGCGCGCGCCATAGCGGCGGAACCACCACCTTTACCTGCATGCTGGACCGGGATCTTACGTTTCGATAACTCGATGAAGACGACGAACCCGATGATGAGGACCATCGCAAGGATGTAAAGGGCGAATTGGAAGGCGCCTTTGATCATTTCGCTTGAGGAACGGGTGACGGTGTCCGTAATCCATTTCTTCCAAGCGGTTGAGATCTGGGTCGGCAGCGATCTGACGCAGCCGGCGAAGATGATCATGGAAATACCGTTTCCAAGGCCTTTCTCGGTGATTTGGTCACCAAGCCACATGGTAAGCATAGCACCCGCGAGGAGGATGGTTACGATGTAGACGTAAGTCCAGAAATCGCCCGCGAGATTCAAGGTGATGAAGTCGCTGTTCTCCATGGTACGTATGATGCCATAGGCTTGCACCGCGCCTAGTAAGAGGGTGAGATAACGCGTGGCCATCTCGCTCTTCTTACGGCCGTACTCACCTTGCTTGCTTAGTTCAGTAAGCGCTGGCAAGACGTCCTTGGAGAGAAGCTGAATGATAATCTGAGCCGTGATGTATGGCGAGACACCGAGGGCGAAGACGGAGAAGTTGGAGAGGGCTCCACCTCCTAACAAGTCCATGATGGCGAGCGAGTTGCCCGACTTCATGAGGTCTTCGAGGTTCTGGTTGAGAGTGACCCCCGGTACCGTAATGGCCGCCCCGATCCTGACGACGAAGAGGATCATGATCGAAAAGAAAATACGATTGACAATCTCTTTATTTTTGAAGATCGAGACGAACTTTTTCATTACTTAATAACCTCGGCAATGCCACCTTTTTCCTCAATGGCAGCTTTGGCCTTCGCGGAGAAGGCATTCGCTTTGACAGTGAGTTTTTTGGTTAAAGCACCAGTACCAAGGATTTTAACACCATTGGTGAGGCTCTTCACTAAACCTTTTTCAACAAGGGCTTTGCCATCGACGGTAGCACCCTCTTCAAAGGCGTTGAGATCATCGAGGTTGACGACAGCCTTGATGACTTTGATGTTGTTGTTGAAACCATACTTTGGAATACGGCGAGCCAAAGGCATCTGACCGCCTTCGAAGCCGTTCTTCTTGGTATGGGCGTGAGCGCCTTGGCCTTTCTGGCCACGGCCGGCGGTCTTGCCATTGCCAGAGCCTAAGCCCTGACCTTTGCGGAAGTGCTCTTTGCGGGAGCCTTCGACCACCACGATAGTATGAAGATTCTCAGCCATTATTTATCTCCTTTTGGCTCTTTGGCTTCGTGAGCGCGTGGGGCACGCTTCTCGAAGTTACGTGGAGCTCTTTCACTTCTCTCGGCCTTTGGGGCTGGGGCTGGATGCATGGCTTTGATCTCCTCTTCGGTCTTTAAACCACGGAGGACCATGATCTTGTCATAGCTCTTAAGGGACTGGAGAGCGGCGTCGGTGGCACGGACCACGTTGAGGGCGGTACGGGAGCCATAGACTTTGGAAACGACGTTCTTGACGCCAGTGAGCTCAAGAACGGCACGGACAGCGCCACCAGCGATGATACCGGTGCCAGCTGGAGCTGGTTTGAGGATGACTTTGGTGGAGGTCCAGCTGCCTTCGACTTCGTGAGCGATGGTGCCTTTGACAAGGTGGACGCTCTTGAGGTTCTTCTTAGCAGCGGTTAAGGATTTCTTGATGGCATCCGGGACTTCACCGGATTTTCTCATGGCAAATCCATAGTGGCCTTTGCCATCGCCGACGACGACGAGGGCATCGAAACGCATATGTTTGCCACCCATGACGACCTTGGTGACCTTGTTGATGTCAACGACACGGTCATTGAAGTCATCTTCTTCGCGACGGAATCCGCCACGGCCACCGCGTCTCTCGCCTGGACGGCCACGATGGTCGCCGAACTTACGGGAGCCTGGACGGTCGCCAGCGCGGGAACCGGTTGGTTCGCGTTCTGGGTTGCCAGTAGGATTACGCTTCGCCTCTGGAGCATTGTTAGCGGCTTCTTGAGCCACAACTTCTTTATTTTCTTCAGCCATAGTTTTTCTCCTTAGAACACGAGGCCGGCTTTACGTGCGGCTTCGGCGAGGGCGGCAACGCGCCCATGATATTGGTAACCACCACGGTCGAAGACGACCTTGGAGATGCCTTTATCTTTGGCTTTATTGGCGATAGCTTCACCAACTTTGGCAGCGGCTTCGCAGTTGGAGCCGTTTGCAAGTTTGAGTTGGACACTCGAAGTGCAAGCCAAGGTCATACCTTTGGTATCGTCGATGAGCTGGGCTTCGATGTGTTTGTTGGAACGGAAGACCACAAGACGTGGGCATTCCGCGGTGCCGGAGATCTTCGCTCTGACTCTGAGGTGACGACGGGCTCTGACCGCCGAACGGGACTCTTTCTGAATCATATGTTCTCTCCTCCTTATTTCTTAGCACCGGTGGCAGCGGCACGCTTACCGATTTTCTTGATGAGGTGCTGGCCTTTGTAGTGGACGCCTTTCTGACCGTAGACGTCTGGACGGTGTGAATCATAGATGAGGGCAGCGGTCTGTCCAACATCGTGCTTGTCGCAGCCTTCGACGACGACGTGGGTGTCATCTGGGCAAGTGATCTTGGTGAACTTTCCGACTGGCTCGACACGGATTTCGTGAGAGTAGCCGAGGAACATGCTGACGGCGCCATTCTTGATGGAAGCGCGGTAACCGGTTCCGTTGATTTCGAGTTCTTTCTTCCAGCCTTCGCTCACGCCCTTGGCGGCATTGTGAAGGTTAGCCGCGAAGGTACCGTGGTTTTTATGGGCTTGTCTGCTCTCGGTATCTTCGAGAACGCAGTGCAAGGCTCCGCCTTCCTCATGGACGCTGACGCCAGCTAAGAGCTTGACGCTTACTTCGCCCTTTGGACCTTTAACGGAGACAGCGCCATCTTTGATTTCATAGGTGACGCCCTCAGGAAGAGAGATGGGTTTTAATCCAATACGTGACATAAATGTACTTCTTCTCCTCTAATTACCAGACGTAGCAGAGAACTTCGCCACCGACGTGCTCTTTACGGGCTTCTGCGTCAGTGAGGATGCCTTTGCTGGTGCTGATGATGGCGATGCCAAGACCTTTGAGGACCTTTGGAAGCTTTTCGCATTCCACGGTCACGCGAAGACCTGGCTTACTAATTCTCTTGAGATTAGTGATAACGCGCTCGCCGTTCGCGCCATACTTAAGGGTTAAAGTGAGGGTTTTGCTCGCGCCTTCACCTTCGGCAACGAAGGAACTGATGTAACCTTCGGC
>JAFXLR010000027.1 GCA_017531065.1 Bacilli bacterium | reverse complement strand
GTAAGAAGGCTATTGCCATAGAAACGGTTATTGCTGAAAGCAATTAGCGACTCGTGGCGGCTTCTGTAGTGCCAGTTGAGTCTCTCGCGAGGGAAGGAAAGGGAAATCGCATCGTCAAGAAGCGACTCAAGGTCCTCGTCAACTGAGTTAAGGGAGGCAAGGTTGTCCTCACCGATGCCCATAGCGGAGACGAAGAAGTTGGTTGGAGGCATTTGCTGCTCATCGCCAGCGATGATGACGGAGTCGGCTCTCGCCATCGCTCCAACAGCTTCGGAGGTTGGGATCTGGGAGGCTTCATCGAAGATGACGACGTCGAAATGGTATTTCTCGATGTTGAGATACTGGGCAACTGCGACCGGAGACATAAGGAAGCATGGGGTCAAGGTCATCACGAGGTCTTTGAATTCGTCAAAGATGTAACGGAGTGAGGCTCCCCTGCCACCGTTCTTGGCGAGTTTGGTGAGCTTATAAGCATTCGTGCTAGAAGCAAATGTGTCAGCGTTCTTTGGATACTTCTCGGTGATTGAGGCCGCGACGACATTGACGGCAAGGCTTTGAATCTTGGCCATCTCTTCGCGGTAAGACTTAACGAGTTCTTCGGTGTTGGAGGCGCTTAGTGTAGAGAGGTCTCTTTCACGGAGGACGCGTTTGAGATAAGCGAGATAGATATCCGCTTTGAAAGAAGAGAGGAGATTCTCTTCGCTGATCTTGCCACTCAGGTAGTCTTCAAAGAAGTTCTCATCGATGACGCTTCTCATGCGGTCGAGATAGGCTAAGAGGTTGCACCACTCAGAGAGGCGGCCGCTAGATGAGCAGGCATCAGAAAGCTTTCCGCCAAGGTACTTGAAGTAGTCATGCTGGTCAGGATACTGATCGATGTCGAACTCGAAACGGTCTTTGAGTTCTTTCTTTTTGTCGTTGAAGATGGCGAACATCTTCTTGAGCTTGGAGTTCGAGTCACTATAGATGGTGCCTCTTGCCGCACTATGAATATAGTTGGCGAATTCCTCACCCTTATCGTTCTTGAACTCCATCTTCTGAATGTTCTTGGCGATGTTGAGAGTGGTCTCGAATTCGCTTAAGCGCTGATTGCTTTCAGCGGATGAAGAGAAGTCATATCCACCCATGAGGAAGCGGGAATATGAATCACATTTTTTCACATTTTCCTCGTCAAAATACGCTTCTTTTAGCAAATCGAGGGCTTTTTTGAGGCCTTCTCCTTTGAGGACGTTCTTGTCGTGGCAGAATGGTTTGAGTTTGTCTCTAAGCTTCTTGAGGGCAAATATCTTTTTGAGGAAGCCGAGCTTATTCGCATCCTCATATTCCTTTTCAAGCTGAAGAGGATCAAAAGCGGTATAGACGTTATTCGTGAAGTTGATGGCCACCGCATCTTTATCGTGAGCGAGTTTGATCTTGAGCTTTACTAAAGCGCGTAAGTTCTCCTCGTTCTCTAAGAAGAGTGGGTCGAGAAGATATTCATACCAATAAGGGATATCGCCTTGGAGGTCGTTAATGACGTTAAGGTAGGCTTCGACGTTTTTATAAGATTCGTAGAGCGAACCTTCTTTGAAGAAAGCGTTATAAGTAGCAAGCTCACAGTCCTTGCAGATGTCGACAAGCTCATCGATTTCTTCAAAGACCTTGGCTCTATAGTCGAAAGAGTAATCTCTCTTCTGGAAGCCGATGAATGGGCTGCGTCCATAGGACGAGAATGGTTTGACAAAGGAGACGTAGGCCGAGATGGCACTCATGACCTCAAGATATTTCTGTGGGCTTAAAGAACCGATGAACTTCGGATCGATTTCCGTATCGGTTTTGTATTTCTCGTTCTCAAGATAGCCAACGATGGCCTCATAAGGAGAGATGAAATATGAGCCTCTTGAATGGAGGTCTTCGATGATGGCGTTAAGCTCTCCCCTCTTATCCATAATGGAGTCGCTTAAGGAACGGTAATCGTCCGCGTTCTCTAAAGGACCCATGGCAAGGAGCTTGGAGTAAATAGAAAGGATTTCGCTCTTAGGCTTATTGAGAGAGGCGATTTCTAAGCAGAACTGGCCTAAATGTAGGTCATCGAGCCTTCTCTTAACGACATCGAGGGCGACTTCTTTCTCAGCGACGAACAAAACCTTTTTGCCATGGTAAAGGAAGTTCGTGATCATGTTGGCGATGGTTTGGGATTTTCCAGTGCCTGGCGGGCCATCGAGGATGAAGGATTCGCCTTCTTCGGCATCGGAGATGGCTTTGATTTGGCTCGAGTCGGCTGGCAAAGCGGTCGCGATATCGCGAGGGTTGATCTTCTCATCCATCTCATTGGCTGGGATGAGGTTCTCAGCGTCGTTCCACTTCTTCTCGCCATAAACGAAAGAAGCGACGAGCTTGTTATTCATGATGGTGTTGCGATGGTTCTTGAGATCGCTCCACATGACGAAGTGCGAGAAATTGAATAAGGAAAGGACGCTTCTGTTCTCAAAGAGAAGCCAGTTCTTCATTGGGGCGATGATGTTTCTGATCTCGTTATAGATGAGACGGACATCGATTTGGCCATTAGCTAATCTTGGGAGAGGGTAAAGCTTAGAGAAATCTAAGCCGAAGTTCTGTTTGAGGTATTGGAAGAAAGTGCTATTGAGGCCGATATCGTCGAAATCGTAATCGAGCGTATAGAATGGGCCGTTCTTTCTTCTTGGCATCTTTCCTTCGAGAAGGAAGATTGGGGCGTACATCGCTCCGGTTCCTCTTTCGGCTGCTTTCTCGTTGTCGTACCAGCGGATTTCGCCAAGAGTGAGGAAGAGAGGGTTACATCCACTTTCTTCGATACTCGTGTTGCTCTTTCTTGCGAGAGCCTTGAGAGCCTCATCTGGGTCATCGCTCTTGTTGACGGCGATGAGCATAGATTTGGAATAGTTCTCTTTGATGGTTGGGCCATAGACTTTCTCATCGAAGGAGAGAGGTTGCTTCTTATCGCTCTCACTTAGTTTGAGGGAAGACGGGACAAGGCTGACTCTTTCTTTGGTCGAAAGGAAAGAGAGATAACCCACTGGATCAACCACTTCAATCTCGACTCCACGAAGTCCGCCCATGTAGTTGATGAGGCGGTTTCTGAGATTGAGATCAAGGAGTTTCTCTTCCCAATAGTCGTAACGGTTTTTGTTGCCTTTGGCGTCCTCTGGAAGGAAGCGTCTATTGGCGATATCGATGTTAGGTAAGCTATATTCCGAGCGGGAAATGCTAGGAAAATCGAAATAAATGGTGCCGTCTTCTTTCTCTTTCTTGGTTGGAATTGGGAGTATCCATTCCTTACGGCACATCTTGATGTCGAGGGCGTAGTCAAACTTCTTCTCTTTCTCAAGATAATCTTTGGCATTGCTCATCGCCTTATCGAAGGTGATGTCATTGCCTTCCGAGAAGTCGACGACGTCAATAAGAGCAAGGTGGTTAAAACCTTCGGAAGCGTTATTGAGAAGACTCTGGAGATTCTCTTCTTTGCTTGATGGGAATGAAAGCTCCTCAAGCCAGCAACCGACAAGGGCGTGGCTATGGGTGAGGATGAGGATTGGTCTCAAACCGATGGACTCAAGAAGCGAGCAGAAAAGGAGAGAGGAATCTAGGCAATTGCCCACTCTTCCTTCAATGACTTCACGAGGAAGCCTGACACGCTGGAAGACCTTTTCAAAAGAGGCTGGGGTCGTGCTATAGCGGATATT
>JAFXLR010000026.1 GCA_017531065.1 Bacilli bacterium | reverse complement strand
TCCATATCGCATAGTATAGTCACTTTCACCGCTTAGTGGAACTAAGATGATATGGTGTTTATAATACCGAGGTGAGGTAAAACCCATGACAGAAGACGAGAACAAGTACAACCCCTTCGCCCGTGCGGCGGAGAAAAACGGGATCAAGCAGTATAAGCCACATCCTTTAAGCAAAATCAAAAAGACCATCGCGGTCATCTCTGGCAAAGGCGGCGTTGGCAAATCAATGGTCACTTCCCTCCTTGCCGTTCAGCTTATGAAGCAAGGACTCAAGGTCGGCATCTTGGACGCTGACGTGACTGGCCCTTCTATTGCTAAGACCTTTGGCAAAGACGATTACCACCCAATGGGAGATGATAATGGCATCTTCCCAGCCAAGACCGACAAAGGGCTTCTTTTGATTGGTGCGAACAACCTTCTTGATGACCCAACCACTCCAGTCGTTTGGAGAGGCTCCCTCATCTCGAACTTGGTCACCACCCTTTATTCCCAGGTCATCTTTGATGAGCTAGATGTCCTTCTCATCGATATGCCACCAGGAACCGGTGACGTCCCTCTTACCGTTTTCCAGAGCATCCCAGTCGATGGGGCCATCGTTGTCTCATCACCTCAAGACCTTGTCTCGATGGTCGTCAAAAAATCGATCACCATGGCAGGCATGATGCACGTCAATGTCCTCGGCGTCATTGAGAATATGGCCTACATAACCTGCCCAGATTGCGGCAAAAAGATCAAAATCTTCGGCGAAACCCCTCTCGATTGCCTTGCGGCGATGATGGGAGTCAACCTTCTTGATGAACTCCCAATGGATGGCAAACTTGCCTCCTTGGTAGACGCTGGAAAGCTTGAGGAATTCGAAGGCGATTACTTAAAGGACGCCGTCGAAGCAATCAAAAAACTCTAAAAGCAAAAGACCCCCAATCGGAGGTCTTTTTTCTTATATCGCCAAAGTGTCGAATAACGTGTTCCCGTTATAGATGGTCGTATTGCTTAGAAGCGCACCGGTATGAAAGAATTCCATGTTGGTTCTCGGTTTGCCTTCATATAAGCCTCGCTCGATATAAAGGCCCACTCCTTTGACTTCGTTGTCTCTCAGGTTGATAGCATCTTGGAAGCTTTTTCCTTCCGTTGCCTCGAGGATTTTTTCGTGAAGTTTGTTCGCGACTTCCTCTTTTTCGGTTTGGTCGAGTTTTACTTCATAGAAGTAATATTCAGTCTCATATTTGCTCTTAATGCCTAATTCGTTGGTGACTATCTCATCGAGTTCGGTCCTTTCGGTCAGCTTCTCAAGCTTTGAGGGAGAGGATTCGAAGCCATCGAAGCTCACTTTGACGGTCTTTGAACTGCTATCGAGGCTTATCTCGAGGCTAGAGAATAGTTCGAGACCATTAATCTTCTCTTTCGTGAAAGGGTGGTCATTCGGCAATCCTTGGCTAAAAAAGCACGAAGAAAGGAATAACGGAGTCAGAAGAAAGGCCGTTAAGAATCTGAGTTTTCTCATAAATCGATGTTTGAGAATCCTTTCGCACCGCTTCTATAACCAAGGAAGGTAAAGAGGGCGAAGAGAAGGATGCCGGCTCCCAAGGTTCCAAGCTGAGCTGCTAAACCAATAGTGTCATATTCCCTAAGCGCTGGGACAAAGGCAATGACAAGGGTGCCTGCCGTCAACAGAAGCATGCAGACGATAAGAGAGACGATGCTAGGTCCAGTGAGCCTCTTATACGGATCACGGTAATACATGCCAAGAAGAACAATGTTCATGACGCCAAAGGACGCGAGAGCGAAGCCATATAAGGAGAAGCTAGGTCTAGTCGCCATGAAATAGGCAAGTTCATCTGGTTCCACTGGAGCAGGATAGAAGAAGAATCTCACAAGTCCAGCGATTCCGGCTAAAAGAAGGACGGTAATTTCGATAAGGCCTAAGTACAAGGCTTTTGCTTTGACGATGTCGGTCTTCTTGATCGGAAGAAGAGACGTGTATTCGATGTCCTTGTTGGCTAGACCCGTTGGGAATAAGGTCATAAGTCCGCTTAAAGGATAGATGAAGGCGATTGCCGGTGGCCAAGAAGGAATGAGAATGAATGTCGCAAAGGCAGTGAAGAGGATGATTTGGACGTTCGTGCAAAGCACGATCTCTTTGTATAGAAGCTTTTTCATTCTTGCTCACCCCTTTCGAAAGCAACCATGATTTCTTCCATGGAAGCCTTTCTTTTCTCGACGCCTTCCTCGGCGTCAATCTCGTCTTTCTTCTTCATGATGCCTTCGAATTTGCCAAGGCGGTCACGATAGAAAATGAATTTCGATGCGTTTTTGCTGAGGATTTCGCTTGGTCCTTCGTAATGGAGATAAGCGGATTCGAAGGTGGAGACGCTTTCGTTCACGATGATCTCCCCTTTCTTGATGTAGATGATCTCATCCGCGCATTTCTCAAGGTCAGAGATGACGTGGGTTGAGAAGAGGATTGAATGCTCCTTGTCGCTTACGAGGTCAAGGAAGATATCAAGAAGCTCATCCCTGCTCACTGGATCTAAGCCTGAGGTTGGCTCATCAAGAAGGAGGATTTTTGCGCCTCTAGATAAAGCGAGAGCGAGACCATATTTGACCTTCATACCGGTTGAGAGGGCTTTGATTTGTTTGCTCTCGTCGATATTGAAGGTTTCAAGGTATCTGTGATAAAGATCCTCGTCCCAGTTCTTATAGAACTTCTTGGTGACGTTAGTTAATGATTTGACGGTTTTGGTTCCATAATAATTCATCTCACCGATGAGCATAGCGACTTCTTGTTTGTAGTCGGCTTCGATATCGATGATTGGTTTTTCGTCATAGAGGATTTCGCCGCTAGTTGGCTTGGCGAGGTTATAGATGCACTTGAGCGTGGTGGTTTTGCCTGCGCCGTTTCTTCCGATGAAACCGATGATTTTGCCTGGCTTGATCTCGAAAGAGACGTCTTTGAGGTCGAACTTCTCGTAGTGCTTAAAGAGGTTTCTTACTTCGAGTGTTTTCATTTCTTCTCGCCCCTATCCATGATTTCGTAAAAAAGGTCGCTCTTTAATAATGCGAGACCTCTTTCCTTATCGCCCATCACCATAAGGGTGTCCCCTTCTTTGATGTCGAACATCTTTCTTCCTTCGACTGGGATGGTGATTTGGCCTTTTTGTCCTACACGGACGCTGACGATGAATCTATCTTTTTCTATCTTGTCCATTGTGCCTCCTAGTTTTC
>JAFXLR010000025.1 GCA_017531065.1 Bacilli bacterium | reverse complement strand
TCTCCCGCCTTGAAATTGAAGGTGAGGGTGCAGAAGCCAAGATCTACCACATCGTTGGTGGCCAGCTTAACACCACTAAAATGACCAAAGCCGAATTTGAGGCTCTCACCCCATTAATGGTTTATGAGACCACCGTCAGCGGCTGGCATCAGTACAAGTCCAACACCACCGGTGCTGAACTTACCACAACCGTCTCTGTCGACGCCGATGGCAACGCTCTTATCAAGACTGATATCACTAGCCTTCCAAACGACAAATACAACATCAAAGTCAACCTCGACAACACCGTCACTCAGTATGCTGATACTAAGATGGACGTTGTCATCGATACTTCCGCCAACCCAGTCATCTTCGGTGGACACGAATACGTCTGCTATGCTGATAGCAGCAAGAGCGGCAAAGCTGACATCTATGGTAACTGCGGTCTTATCATCACCACTCACATCTCTTACACTGCTGGCGAGCCATTCGGTGACGTCACTCCATGGTCTGATCCAAACGCCACCCCATCGACCTACTACGAGATGTATCCAAACGCCACCAACACTCCAAATCTTGAAGTGACTGGCAACAACGCTTATAAAATGAATTCCGGCAAGGTCTCAACCTACAACATCACCGGTCTTCCAGCTGGCGAATACGAGGTCTATGTCAAAGCAAAATCTTCTAACGCGAATACCGTTGGATTCAGCGTTGGCGCCGAATTAGATGATAACGGTGCCGCCGACGGTGGAAACCCAGTCCCAGGCAGATATTGGGTCCAGGCTGGCGAGGGTGAAAAGGTTTACACCGAAACTGGCGATAAGCTTTACTCCGCTGTCGGTGTCGGTTCTTCCAGCATGGAATGGACCACAGAAGCCGTCGTTAAATCGGTCATGATCGCTGAAGGAACCACTTCCTTCAAGTTTGGCCACACCAAAGCAGGCTATTCGATCAGCTATGATGCCATCCGTCTTGTCAAAATTGGCAGCTACATGGCTACAAACAACATCGTCTTTGATGAGAACAATGCTGCTAAGGTTGAAGGCGAAGCTTACTCACTCAAACACACCATCTTCACTAATACCGGTGAAGAAACCGATTACACCGCCAATTACAGCTACAACGAGGTTACTTATCCAACCAACCTCGATGGAAGTGTTGAAGACGATGAAGGAGCGTCAGGCGGACAATATCTCCATGGTCTCTATAGACAAGGTTGGAATCAGAGCAAGGGTTCCAACATGTCTGGCGAGGTCGTTTACAGAATTAAGTTGTCAGAAGAAGCCAAGGTCAAGATCAAAGCCAGAATCAAGTCCAATATGGAAACTGAAAAAGTCTGCTTAGATCTTAAGGTCGATGGTGCAAACAAAGGCACCTTCCGTTCTGCTAACACTTGGGTTGAGGTCGAGTCAACTGAAATGACATTGGCCGCCGGTGTCCACACCATATCCTTCGTCGGACAGCAATTGAGCGGAAGCGAAAACTACACAAGTGTCTTAGGTGATCTCGATTGGTTCGAGCTCGATAAGATTCCTGTTCCAAAGGCAACCTTAAAAGGTAACTACCAAGGTGCCCCAGCCGATACCGTCGTTAAAGCTACTGACGATGGCAAGGTCCCAGAACTTCCAGCTGCCACCCGTGCAGGTGATTATAAGTTCCTTGGCTGGTTCACTGAAGAGGAAGGCGGAACCAAAGTTGAAGCTGGCGCTGACATCACCGCCGATATGAACCTTTATGCCCATTGGCTCGAATACACCTGGACCGAAGGTACTAAAGTTGCCGACGTCACTCCTGCTTCATCTGCCTATGGCGATGTGAAGTACACCATGCTTAAGGCCGATGCCGATGGCGATAACGATACCAGCAAGAAACTTGGAAAAGCTACCGCTGTTTATGAGACCTATGACATCACCGGTGCCATTCCTGCCGGAACCTACGATATTGAGATTCTTGGACGTAACAGTACTGGTGGCTCAAGCTTCAATTTGAACGAGAAATACGCTGTCTACAATGGCGCTATGGAAGATGCCAACAAGATCACTCTCGACGCCGGAACTTATAAGAGCTTTGGTTTCAACGAGAGTTCCAATGCATGGACCACAAAATGTGGTTCAATCACCATCGCTGAAGGCGCGACATCCATTTCTATCGCATACCTTGGCGGAGGCAACTCTGCTTACATTGACGGAATCCGTCTTGTTGTTCGCACTGCCAACACTACTCCTGCCGCTTAATAATAGGTTTTGACCTAAAAATGACGGGCCCTCTCGCGAGGGTCCGTTTTTTTGTGCCTCCCTGCGCTTTCGTTTAAAAAGACATATAAATTCCTGACCTAAACCCCAAATCTTCAAAAATAAGGGGGTTCTGAAAGCGATTTTTCTTCTTGATAAACAAAAACCACCCTCGTGAAGGAGTAACGGGGGTGGTTTCTGCTAAGCAATTAACAATGGATGGGTGGTGGTTTCATCCATTCTCACCCTATTAACACCCTAGTTTTGTTTTTTATTGGAGAATTTGTATAAAAGATATGTGATGAGAGCGCCTCCGACAAGAAGGCAACCTCCAACGATATAATCCCAGGTTGGGTGAGAGGCATCTAAGTAGACGGGGTAGATGCTCGAATTCATGAACATGCTGACAAGGGAACCAAGGATAAGACCGAATATTGCATAGAACGTGGTTGTCCTATGTTTGGCAAGAAGGTATTTCATTCCTTTTGAGGCAACAACTAAGCCTACGATCGCGCCAAAGAGGAGAACGAGAACGTAGATAACGCCACTAAGGATGTCGCCATTAAGGAAAAAGGAATTCTCTCCGATGAGTTTGTTCAAAAGAGGGATATATAAACCCATGACCATAAGGCACATGGAACCGGAAACACCAGGGACAAGACACGCTCCAGCGCCTAAAGCACCCGCTAAAAAGACATACGGATAAATCCACCAATCATGCCTTTCCATCGCGGACGTTAAATCAAGCTTATATAAAGCGGATAATATCCCTAAAAGTGAGGCCAGAGCGAAACAAATGAGCATCGTGCCTATATGCCAAAGCTTCTCTTTTATGCTATTTCCTTTATGGAGTTCAACGGCAATCGAAGGGAGCGACCCGATAATGAATCCCCCGAATAAACCAGTTAAGCAAAATGGAGCGAATTCGTATCCTTTCTTGATGGCAAGGAGGGCAAGCGCGCCACCGATAAGATAACCGAGCAAGAAAGGGAGAAGAGAAAGGAAGTTGGTTTTGAAATTCTTCTTAAGGTCAGCGATCGAATTGATGATTCTGTCGTAACATTTCTCGATGATGGCAATCGTGCCTGCAGATACCCCAGGAACGGCCGCAGAGACGCCTAAAGGAAGACCTTTAAGGGTATCGACCAGAAAGTTTTTCTTTGAGGTATCTTTCTCCATAAACGTAATATTAACGGATTTAGCATCAAAAGTGTTTGCTTTCTCTTCAATTGCCCTCTAAAAAAAGTAGAATAACGATAGAGGTCATGATTATGGAACAGCATCTTCTCAAAGAAGGACCCCTTTTGAATAAGGATGGCAACCTTGACGAATGCGGCTACGCTTTATCGCTCGTCAAAAAATACGACAGAAATCTAATTAAAGCCGGCAAATCCCGCATAAAAGAGTGGGATTACTATTATGTAGGCAATAAGAGTAGAGGCATCGCGATGACGATTGCCGACAATGGCCTATACGGCATGTGCAGCGCCACTCTTTTCGATTTCGAGAAGAAAACCTATGTCGAGAAGATGACCCTCAAAGCCTTCACTTTCGGAAAGGTTGGGCTTCCTTCCTCCTCGAAAGAAGGGGATGTCTCTTTCAAAAACAAGGAAGTGGAGATGTCTTTCACCCACGAAGGGGACGCAAGAAGGCTCCTTCTCGTTTGGAAGAACTTCGTAGGCGAGAAAGAGCTTCGCGCTGATATCAAACTCAATGAGACCTTGAACGGAAACTCGCTTGTCATCGCAACTCCATGGCCAAAGAAGAAGCATTTCTATTACAACCAGAAGATTAATCTTCTCTCTTCAACCGGATATGCCAAACTCGATGATGATTTCGTCGATCTTAGCCACGATACCTATGGCACGCTTGACTGGGGAAGAGGCGTTTGGACATACAAAAACACCTGGTATTGGTCGAGCATGAACACCATCCAGGACGGCAAAGAGATCGGCTGGAACCTCGGTTATGGCTTTGGCGATACCAGTGCCGCCTCTGAGAACATCCTTTTCTATGATGGAAACGTCTATAAGCTCGATGATGTCCGTTTTGACATACCTTTAGACAAGAAAGGCCATGACGATTTCATGAAGAGATGGACCT
>JAFXLR010000001.1 GCA_017531065.1 Bacilli bacterium | reverse complement strand
CTTTGCCATCAACGCGAATCATCTCGTTAGGTTTCTTGAGATATGGTTTGCTGAAGAGGGCAACTTTGTAACCCGCTGCTTTATATACCTCAAAGAGGTAATTGGCGGACGAGCCTTTGCCATTCGAGCCAGTAATATGAATGAAAGGAACCTCAATGTTGAGTTTGGTTTTTCTCACAAAAGAATCCCATTCTTCTCTTTCATAACGGGACATCGTGAGATCGTTGTCTTTCAAATATTGAAGGGTGTCTAAGTAATTCATCAGAAATCCTCAAAGTCTTTTGAGGTACGGGCATGTCTGTCGATTTCCCTCTCAAGGTCTTTCTCTTTTAGAGAGTTCTTCTTATCGTGGAGCTGTTTGCCTTTCGCCAAAGCGATTTCCATTTTGGCGTAGCCATGAGACAAGAAAACTTTGGTTGGAACGCAGGTGCGGCCTTGTTCGGCAATCCTTGAAGCGAGTTTCTTGATCTCTTGTTTGGTGAGCAAAAGCTTACGGTCCCTTAAGTGATCAACATTGAAAATGTTGCCTTCCTTATAAGGGGCGATGTGCATATTGGAAACGAAAGCCTCTCCATGTTTGACATAGATGTAGGCGTCGCTGATGGTCGCGTTCTTGGATCTAAGACTCTTGATTTCAGTGCCAGTGAGAACGAGTCCGGCTGTCATGAAGTCGCTTAAAAAATACTCAAAATGAGCTCTGCGATTCTCAATTAAAACTCCTGACTCTTTCTTTCTACTCATTGTTCGTTCCTAAAGCCAAAAGAATTATAGAACTATGAGGGTCTATTTGCGAATGCAAAAAAGAAGGTCGTTATATTTTGTAACGGTTAACCGTTAAAGAACGTAGAAGTAAATGGAGATGAACATGAGGGCGGTGCCCACTAAACAGAAGCAATGGAAAACGAGGTGGAACCATGCGTTCTTATGCCCAATTCCATAGAGGACGGCACCGACTGTGTAAGCCACTCCACCCATAAGAAGGAGGAAGAAGCCTGGGAACCAGCCGATAGCCTCTAATAAAGGCCAGAAGGATATGACGATGATCCAACCCATGCAGATGTAGTCGATCATGCAGAATATTCTGAACTTCTTGAGATTGACTGAGTTAAGTGAAATACCCACTGCGCCTAAAGCGACGCAGCCGCCATAGATAATCCAGGCCCACATCGGACTTACGGACATTATGCTTACCAAACAGTATGGAGCGTATGTTCCCGTGATGAGAACATAAATCATGTTATGGTCTAAAACCCTCAAAACACGTTTGCCATTGTTTCTTCCTAAGGCGTGATAAATGCAGGAAGTCGTATAGCAAAGCAAGAGAGACAAAATGAAGATTGAGCATGAAACTATTGCCCAAACGTTGCCGCTATTGACCGCCTTCAAAATAAGGAAAGGACCAAAAATCATCGTCAAAACCGCCCCCAATCCATGTGTAATGGAGTTAGAGAGCTCTTGTCCGAGTGTGTATTTTGGTAGTTCAGTCTTAAGCGGGCTCATGCCACAATATTAGTACAACTAGTTTCTTTGTCAAGTACATCTAGTTTTGTTTACTAGTTTAATATCGTTTGACAATATCCTTTAAAGGAATAAACTACGTTTGGACATTTTATGATTACCTTATTAAGAAGATTATTCATAAAGAATTACCAAAACGTAGAGGATGAGACTGTCCGCAAAGACCACGGTGTCCTTGCGGCTCTTTTTGGTATTATCTCCAACCTCATCCTTGTCTGCGTCAAAGTCGCTGCCGCTATTATCATTTCCTTCAATGCGGGTTGGTCTTTCTTCCCAATCGCCCTTATCGCGGACGCGATCAACAATACTTCAGATGCCTTTACGAGCATTGTTACCTTAGTCAGCTTCAAGATCGCTGCTAAGCCTGGCGACAAAGAACACCCATTCGGTCATGAGAGGGTTGAGTATATCGCCAGCATGATTGTCTCCTTCTTCATCATCGTCGTCGCGGTCGAGATCTTCAAAAGCTCGCTTGAGAAAGTCATCTCCTCTGGCATCGCCGATTACGATGTCTTAAGTGTCGTCATCCTTGGTCTTGCCATTGTCCTTAAGTTCGTTCAGTCCTATGTGAACCGTTCGATTGGAAAGATCATCAACTCCCCTGCCCTTAAGGCCACCGCTCTTGATTCCTTGCTCGATTGCCTTGTCACCGGTGTCGTTCTTGTTTGCGCCCTTCTTACCTGGGCCTTCAACTGGAGCTTCCTTGATGGTTACTTCGGCATGGCCGTCGCCGTCTTTGTCTTCGTCAGCGGAGTCCGTTCCCTTTTAGAGTCCTTCTCCCCTCTCATTGGCGAAGCCAACGATGAAGACCTTGTTGAGAAAATCACCGCCATCGTTAACTCAAACGATAAGGTCCTTGGCATCCACGACATGATCTGCCACTCCTATGGTCCAACCAAATCATTCGTTTCCTTCCATATCGAAGTTAATTCCAAATTGTCTCTCGAAGAATCCCACGATGTTGCAGACACGATCGAAGAGAAAATCAGAGCCGAGCTTAAGGTCGAAGCGAACATCCACGTCGACCCAGTTGACCTAGATGATCCGGAGATCGTTGAGGCTAGGGACACCATCAATTCTGTTATCAAATCTTTCGATCCTGAAGGCAATTGCCATGACGTCAGAATCGTTAGAGGCACCAAAGCGAAAACCCTCCGCTTCGACATCCTTGTCTTAACGCGCGATAAGAAGGAACAAGCCAAGATTACCAAAGCGATCCAAGACGAGTTCGAGAAGAAGGGTCACAAATACGTTTACAAGATCAACATCGATCATCCTTTCTAAAGAAAGATAAAAGAAAAGGGAGCCGTGATTGGCTCCCTGTTTTTTTGTTCTATCGATTAGAGATAGTACTTGTTGAGAACGGCTAAGGTCTTCTCGTCGAGTTCATAGACAAGTGGTTTGCCGGTTGGGATCTCAACGGAGATGATCTGAGCTGGGGTAAGGTGCTCAAGTTCCATGACAAGAGCTCTTAAGCTGTTGCCGTGGGCGGCGATAAGAACTTTGCGGCCAGCTTTGATGGCTGGAGCGATTTCCTTATCGAAATATGGCTTAACACGGTTGGCGGTGTCGATTAAGCACTCGGTGAGTGGGCAATCTTCGATTGTCATCTCGCCTTTGGCAATGAGATCCTGATAGGTCTTCTGGTTGCCTGGCCATCTCTCGTCTTCTTTCATTAGAGAAAGAGGTGGAACATCAGCGCTTCTACGCCAGATGTGGACTTGCTCATCGCCCCACTTTTGAGCGGATTCGGCTTTGTTGAGGCCTTGGAGAGCACCATAGTGACGCTCATTTAAGCGCCAGGTGTAGTGCTTTTCGATGGACTCTTCGCCAAGTTCTTTGAGAACGCGGTCCATGGTGTGGTTGGCTCTCTTAAGAACGCTACTGAAGGCCATATCGAAGCTGTAGCCTTTCTCTTTGAGAAGCTTGCCGGCTTCGGTGGCTTCTTTTTCGCCGTTTGGGGATAATTCAACAT
>JAFXLR010000024.1 GCA_017531065.1 Bacilli bacterium | reverse complement strand
TTTGTTGCTCTTGTCTTCCATCATCTCGAAGTAGTCATATAAGCCATAACGGTTCTTAATCTGGGTGAGCTCATCGGTTCTTGATTCATTCATGATCTTCTTCTCAAGCGATAAAGCGTATTTCAAGAAGACGACCATGTACGAAGCGATGAAGCCAAAGAGAACCACCGCATTCGTGGTGAATAAAGTGATCTCAAGCCAATTTTCGATCCTGTAGTACGGCTCATTGAACTTCGAGACCAAATAGAGGGTCAGGTAGATGGCGAGAGAAAGGCCAACCCAGACTATTGAGCCTTTGATGTCTTTGCTCTTCGAGAAATAGGAAGTGAAGAAAGAGACGATGCAAAGGCCAATCAAATAGAAATGGAAGCCCGTATTGAATCCGGCCATCAAAGAGGTGACGGTAATGAAACCAAAGAAGACGTTGCCGCAGATGAGGGCATACAAGTAATACTTCTTAATCTTGATGAGCCAGTAAGAAAAAAGATAGAAGGCGATGATTGCGCCAGTGACGATCGATAAGACCGTAAGCCCTGAGATGATGAACAAGACAAGATAGAAAATATGCAAAACAAGGTAGATGGTGTTTGCAGTGAGACAAGTCTTGTCGATTGTTTTGTAATAATGTTTTTTATCTGCTTTGAGCGACATCGAAAATACCTTTTCTTTTACATATTTTAACCTAACAGGTTCACATTATTAACTTTATTGTAAAGATATCGGTATTGTATGACCATTTTCGCTTGTTATATAGTAAACGAAGTATGAAGAAGCATTTTAGCATTGGACTATTACTGACAACTTGTCTCCTGGCTGGCTGCCAAGAAGCGGCAACCATTTCTTCACCCATGGTTTCGGGCTCAGACAGCAGTTTGCCTTCCGAATCGAGCGAGTCTTCTTCCTTCACAAACAATACGTATCATCCGATTGGACCATCTTCCACTACCGTTGGTTTGTTTTCAGAAGATGTTTCGTTTAGTTTAAGCACTCCTACAATCACTAAAGAGCAGGCAGAAGATTTGGTCAATAATGACTTGTTATTATATCCAGAAGAACAATCTCTTCATAAAAAGACGAGCATTGTTAGCGAAAGAAGGGAAGACCACATCAAAAAGAACTATTCAAATTCGAATTATTCTGTAAAAGACTATTTTCAAGAAAGGCACTACATCACACAACTAGATGCCGATAATAAGTGGGCTTACAGAAAAAACGTAGAGAACGCTAAAACAGAATACTTTGATGAAGACGCCTTAATTAGACACATTATTCATGAATCCTTGTTCTATATTAAAGACGGTTTCTATTACGAAGTTCACAGCGAGCAAAGCTATTACGAAGGACAAGAAAACAAAGGGACTTATGAATCCTACTATTGCAAAGTAGCGAATTCACAAGGCGAGGACTTTTCTGAGAAATTCGCCCTTCATCTTAATGGCTGGACGTACTTTCACGGTTATACAGGATTTGACAAGATCGATAAGTCCGTTTTTGATAACTTCCGTTTTAGCTCATCGTGGTACTCCTCTGACCACGACGATGAAATGGAGCGTAATACTAGCCATGAATACCATTCCCCTAAAAGTGGTTCTTTTGGCTGTGTGGTTAAAGATGATTTTGAGTATAACGCTTCAGACATAACTGATTATCCAACCGGGGAAAAGGGAATCTTGCACTCAATTAGCTATCATCAAGACTACTTGTTAAACATTTCTGATTATTTCACTTACGACGAGGATTGCATTACCAAATCCGTTTCAAAGAAAGCGAATGGCGACGTCATTAGAGATGAGACCAAGGAACAAAGAACAAAGGTAACCGAAGAATGCGAAGTCTTCTACCCTGACTTGTCCCAATTCGAAGAAAGAGAATATCAACCACCTGTTTATAAATAATTCGAATTTAAAACCCCCTCCAAAATGGAAGGGGTTTTCTTTAGTCGTTGAATAAGTGACTTTGGACAACGACACCTGATAATAAAAATGGTGGACCATAGGAGACGACATACGAACCCTACCATTTTCCATAAAAGTGCTGATTTGACCGCGATAATTTAGATATAAGGTGATGTGGCCATCGTCGAACACATAGGCTTTATGAAGGAATGTGTTGACCAGGAACCGCCTGTCTTCCGGGGTCTCAAAGGGGCAAGAGGCAAGATGGTCGAAGAAGGAATTCACGTCCACCGCATCCACCGATGAAACGCGATGCTTCAACAGCCTCAGGTTCTCCTGGATGCCCTCCCTTTTTGACTTTAGGGCCTTAAGCCTTTCCGCGACCTCTTCGATGTCGTCCATCTCCTCGGCCAGGAGCACCAGCTTCTTGATTTTCGCGTTGAGTTCATCGAGCTCTTTTTCTAACGCCGGGATCTCTGGGTTCTCGCCGTTGACGTAGCCGAGGATGGCATCGGTGAAGTATTCGCGCATCCCTTTGTCGAGCAGGACCTTCTCGCGGAGGATGCGGATGACGGATTCCTCAACGAGTTCCTTAGGGACGTCCTTCATCGGGCACACGCGCTTCCCGTGCGTGTCCTTGCATGAATAGTAGTAATACTTCTTATGGTTGTGTCCGCCATAGCCGGAACGCCCCACCATTTTCCTTCCGCACTGCCCGCAATAGAGTCGCCCGGCGAGGAAGTACTCGATGCCCGTGCTCTTAACTCCGCGCGAGTGGCAGTTCTTCTTCAAAAGAGCCTGCGCAGCCTGGTAGGTCTCCTCGTCGATGATGGGCGGGAAGATGTTCTTCACGGTGTACTGGCGCCAATGGTAGACGCCCGTGTAGCATTCGTGGGTCAACACGGAATAGACACCGGCCTTGCTGATGAGCTTCCCGCGTTTGGTGATGAAACCTTCCTGCTGGAGTCTCACCCCGATCGCGTTCGCGCTAAGCTGGTCCTCGGTGTAGAGCTTGAAAATCTTGCGGACGACTTCCGCCTCTTTCTCGTTGATGGAAAGCCTCTGGGTCTTCGGGTCGTGGTCGTAGCCCAAAGGAACCGCGCCGCCGTTCCATTTCCCATCCAGGGCGTTCTGGTCCAGCCCACGGTTGATTTTCTCGGCGAGCTCCACGGAGTAGTATTCCGCAAAGGCCTCGTTGATGCCGTCCATCAGAATCGCCTGGGACCCTTCGATGTTCGGCTCCGTGACGGAGAGGACGCGGATGCCGAGTTTCTTCAGCATCGTCTTGTATTTCGCCGCGTCCGCCCTGGACCTGGAGAAGCGGTCGCCCTTCCAG
>JAFXLR010000023.1 GCA_017531065.1 Bacilli bacterium | reverse complement strand
TGAGATGAGCCTGTAACGAGGTCTATGCATGATGTCTTTGAGTCCGGTGACCGCTCCTAATAAAGCCGCGGCAAGAATGACGGCGATAATGACAAAGACGATCCACATGTTCTCGTTCTTGAAGTCTTTGAATAAGAAGTAGCCTCCAACCATCAAAGCGGCCTCAGGCAAGATGACGATGAAGTAGCCGACCCATTTAGGCGCAGCACCATAGAAGCCATTGATGCCAAAGTATTCTCCTGCTGGATAAATGATGGCCAAAGCCAAACAGCCTGCGGCCAAAATCCCAAACAAAACCTTAAGATATGTCTTGTAATTGCCTTTGACGATGAAGGCGATGAAACCGCCTCCCATTACGGCAACTCCGCCAAAACCGATGGTTGGGAGAATGGCGGACACAGTCAAAGCGAAGCCATTAGTAGGGGAAGCAATGGCTTGCGAAATGCTTAGGTCGAAAAAGGAACCAAGGATGATTCCGATGATTGCCGTGCCCCAGGCAACCAGCAAAGGGATTCTCATATTTTTCATAGCGGAATAATTATAACCCTATCGAATTGATGAAGGAATTGTTCCAAAAAGAGCATCCATCAAATAAACTATTCCCATATGGATTTCTTTGGTTTTGGTGGTTACCAACGCGAGCCTGAAGGCTGGGGCTCTTGGCAACAGCTTTTGCTCGTTACTTCGTTTGTGGTGGCCATGGTCTTTTTCGCAGTCTTCTTTGGCATGAGATATCGCCACGGAGAGGAAGCGAAAAAGCTTTTTGTTCTCAAAGTCACAGCGATTGTATTGGACACAATTGAACTCACAAGGATTGTCATTCTGTCCTTCCGCAGCGGAAATCCTATGCAATTCATGTATCATTTGCCTCTTTTCCTTTGCAGCTTTCAATTCATCACGGTGCCAATCGCTGCCTTTGGCAAAGGAAGGATCCGCGAAGTGGCGGCCGATTTCGTTTTCCTCTTTGGCATCCTTGGCTCAATCGCTGGAACATATGGAGCAGGGCAGAACTATAGCGCTTACCCGGTTTGGAGCTTTGACAATGTCTTCTCAACCATCACCCATACGATGTCAGGCTTCGCTGGCTTATTTGTCGTGATATCAGGACTTCTCACTTTCAAAGCGAAGAACATCAAATGGGTCGTTATAACTTTGTTCGCTTTTGCGGTTGTCGCTTATATCGTCAACATCAGCATCGACTACAATTACATGTTCCTCATGAGGGGAGATGGAACGCCTTATGACAACTTCTATAACCTTGTGAACGGAAATCGCATTCTCTATCCATTGACCGTCATGTTCCTCTTCGTTCTTTATATGGGCGCTGTCTATGGCGTTGCGTATGCGATCCCATCATTCAGGGAGCAGGCTTTCGCCAAAGAAGTGGTTATGGAGGCAAATTGACTTCGTCACTTAGATTTTCTATCATTTAGCAGTATGAAAAAGATAGCTTTATTGGCCACCTCAGCGGCCGCCCTTCTCTTAAGTTCTTGCAGCGGATACGTCTCCCATTGGAACGCAAGAATGTTCGTCCATTCCAATACCTCCCATTCTGCCTTGATGGAGTTCGATGAGTTCTCGGGCCTCATGGTCTTAAATATGAGAGCCAGCGAAGGCAATGGTTCCACTTTGAAATACGAGACTAAGTTAGGCGAAGGAAAGTTCACAATTTCGTACGCCACAGACGAAAAGGTCGCTCAAGAGATCTTCACCATCGAGGGAGGCCAAACCAAAAACGATACTTGGACCGTTCCAACTATCGGCGCCTTCTATCTCCTTGTCGAATCAGAAGGAACCGCCAAAAACGGCAAGTTGGAGTTCAACCTCGTTCACTAATCAGCAATGTGGGGAAGGCTGGCCTAGCGCTCAGCCTTCTTTTTATTTCCAAATAGGTAGAAAAATACCTGTTTTCGTCTTAGACGAATATGGAAAGTAAAGTCCCTTCTTGCTATAGTAACTAAGAGAAAACAAAAAGGAGAAACATATGTCAGCCGCTGATGATATTTTTATCAAGAATATGAACGATATCCTTAACAATGGAACCTGGGATACCGATTATCCAGTCCGCCCACATTGGGCAGATGGAACCCCAGCTCACACCGTTAAGAAATTCTGTATCGTCAATCGTTATGATTTAAGCAAAGAGCTTCCAATCCTCACCATCCGCAGGACCTATTTCAAGTCCTGCCTCGATGAGCTTCTTTGGATCTGGCAAAAGAAGAGCAACAACATCCATGACCTCCATTCCCATGTCTGGGATAGCTGGGCGGATGAGACCGGCTCAATCGGAAAGGCCTATGGCTATCAGCTCGCCAAGAAAGCAATTTACCCAGAAGGTGAGTTCGACCAGGTCGATAGAGTCCTCTATGACCTTAAACACAACCCACATTCCCGCCGCATCATGACGAACCTCTATAACTTCGAGGATCTCCATGAGATGCATCTTTACCCATGCGCCTACTCGATGACCTTCAACGTCACTGGGGACACCCTTAACGGCATCCTCAACCAAAGAAGCAACGATATGCTTGCCGCGAACAACTGGAACGTCCTTCAGTACAGCCTTCTCCTTATCATGTTCGCCCAGGTAAGCGGGCTTAAGGTCGGTGAGCTCGTTCACGTCATCGCTGACGCCCACATCTATGACCGTCACATCCCAATCGTCAAAGAGATCATCGCCAAGAAGCCTCACAAAGCTCCAAAGCTCTGGGTCGACCCAAACATCAAGAACTTCTATGATTTCACCGTCGACAGCTTCAAGCTCATCGATTACGAATACGAGCCTCTCGACAAGAAATTCGAGGTCGCTATCTAATGATCCGCATCATCCTTCACGTCGATAAGGAGTGGGGCATCGGCAAAAGAAACGGCCTCATGTTCAACCTTCCGAAAGACATGGCCTTTTTCAGGAACACCACCAAAGGCCACGTCGTCGTGATGGGAGAAAACACCCTTCTTTCCTTCCCTAACTCCAAACCGCTCAAGAACCGCACGAACATCGTTCTTTCAGC
>JAFXLR010000022.1 GCA_017531065.1 Bacilli bacterium | reverse complement strand
TTCTTCCGTTTTTGAGGTCATAGACATGGAAGTTCTTGTTCCTTTGCTCATCTTTTTCAAAGAAGACAATCTCACGATATCCGTCTTTGTTGATGTCAGTGGCGAAGAACTCCCAAGAGTTATATAAGGCATTCGTTATGATGGATGTCCCGAATTTGACGCTGTCGATGGTGCTAGTGCCCTTTGAGGAATATAACCAAAGAGGATCTTTATATTCAGGAATGGTGACAAGATACCCGCCATCTGGGTGTCGTTTAGTATCGTCAGCTTTGAAAAGCTCATCTTTTGGACCTGTCTCTTCTTCGGAGGAAACCGAAGATTCCTGAGGGGATGTAGAAAGGCCGATGCTTATAAGAAGCTCTTCTGGCATGGCCGGGGCACAAGCGCCAAGCACCATAAGGGCAAACAAAGAAACGAATAGACTCTTCTTCATAGGAATATTTCTCCCTTCATGAATCAATATACGCCTTCTAAATGTAAAAACGGAAGACTCTACCGATGTGACGATTGTCAAAGGGAAATCTGCTCACGATATTTAAAAACGTAGGTGTTTTGCGGATGATTTTCATCAAAAAAAGCGGTGTTTTGGACCGCTTTACTCTTGTGCTTCGATTTGTTCTGCCTTTGGCTTTTTTAAACAGGCAAAGATTGATGGGAGACAAAGGAAGGATGAAAGGAAAGACAATATGCACACGGAGATGTATCCCCCATCTAGAATGAAGATGGTTTTTTCGCTCCAATCATCAGTATTGAAATAGGACCAATCGACTGGAACGAAGAAGATGGCGATGGCAGCAGCTAAGATAAAGGCCATCGAGATGACGTTCATTAATCCAGAGAAACGGATCAAAGGCTCATCGTCTTTGAGTAAAGGGATGAGGGCGCCAAGCAAGAGGGTGATGGAGGCGAGAGTTAGGAAGATTAAGGTAGTGATAGCCGCTGCGCTAGGCTCGCTAATATGGACGAAAGACCTACCTAAAATATAAGAATAAGACGTCGAAGCGTAATTAAAGAGGACATCAAGCCCATAGTAATGGTCAACATAGCCACCTTCCCCTGTTTCGATGGCTTGGACAGCACGTGTAAACATCATGAGAATAAGAGAGAGCATGACGAGTAGCCAAGGGATGATACCTGAGCTTTTAAGATACTTTTTCATAGATGATACTCCTTCACACAACTTACTAGATTATAAAACTAGTTTTAATAATCTAAAAGAAAAAGCCAATACGATTTCGTACTGGCCTTTTTTGCTTTCCGTCAGAATATCCTGATTTTGTCTTCTTCCAATTGGTTTTTGAAAAAGTCATCCATCTTTGAGCCGATGAAAACGATATCCACGTCTTTTCCCAGGGCTTTTGATAGCTCATCCTCCAAAAAGCCTTGATCGATGAATGATTTGATATCGCCGGCCTCACAATAGATATCAACGTCACTATTGCTCTTCGCTTCCCCTCTCGCATAGCTTCCAAAGAGATACACCTCATGAATGTCGTGCTTTGACAAAACGGGTGAAACGCGTTCCTTGATCTGTTTGATGGTCAAGACGCTTGGATTGATGTCGGAGTCTATGAGGGAGTGGATGTATTGATTCATGCTTGGGGCTTCTAAAAGCTTCTCAATCACTTTCTCGTCATCCTTTCTTATGCGAAAGGAAAACTGCTTGTAATTCTTTTTGTTGTAACTATCGATGTATTCTTTCTGATTAAAAGCCATTTTTGTTCTCCTCGCAACCATATGTTAGCATATGTGAAACGAAAAGTCTTCAGCAATTCTTTTATCCGGTTGAATTCGGTCATTTAAGACCCGTAGAAATCTGTCGTTTATTAATCTAAAAGGAGGATTTGAGGTCACATTTTGTGACCGCAACATTGTGTTGAGGTTCCAAAATGGAACCGCAAAGTTTTAATTCTTAAGAACTAAGCTGAAAAACATAACTTGATGTCGCATTTTGCGATGTCAAGTTTAGATAAGAAAAGTGCCTTTTTGCGGGCACTTTTAATGTTTCTGGCGGAGGCGAAGAGATTCGAACTCTTGCTGGAGTTGCCCCCACTATCGGTTTTCAAGACCGACCCCTTCAACCGCTTGGGTACGCCTCCGCATTATTGGTGGTCCATGGTGGGTTTGAACCACCGACCTAACGATTATAAGTCGTTCGCTCTAACCACTGCGCTAATGGACCTTATCCTCTATTACTAGAGCGTGCCTAATTATAGTAAAAACCCACTCCTTTAACAATAAAAAAGAAGCCCCCTTTCCTTGGAAGGCTTCTAATTCCTTTGTGACTATTCTTTAAGAAGGGCTTCAAGCTCATCAACTAAGACTTTAAGACGATTAGGAACGGCTAAGAAAGTCTCTTTGTCGGTGAAGTCAACGCCTGCGGCCTTGACCTCATCAAGAGGATAGGCGCTTCCTCCCGTCTTAAGCATATCGATATATTTATCGAAGGCCCCTGCTTCGCCACCTTTGATCCTCTCATAGATGAGAAGAGAGGCAGTGAAGCTCGTCGCATATTGATAGACATAGAATGGGGAATTGAAGAGATGAGGGATATACGCCCAGACAAGAGGCTTGACCTTTTCTTCTTCGATATCGATGTCGTAATACTCTTTGTAGAGTTTGGTCATCGTGTCGCTAAGGACCTTGTAATCAAGAGGCTCATCGTTTTCGACCATCTTGGAGATGAGGTATTCGTAATGGGCGAATAGGCTCTGACGGTAGAAGGTCGACATGATCTCATCGATTGATTTCTGAAGGAGGGAGATTTTGTCTTCTTTAGAGAGGGAATCGCTCTTAAGGAAATAATCAAGGAGGTTATGCTCATTGAAGGTGCTTGCGATCTCAGCGACGAAGATGGTGTAATCTTGCTTGCCTAAAGGCTGGGCTTCTTCGCTATAGAGGGTATGAACGCTGTGTCCGGATTCATGGGCAAGGGTGAAGACGTCGTCTAACCTGCCATCGAAGTTAAGAAGAATGAATGGGTGGATGTTGCTTCCTCCTGTGGAATAAGCCCCACCTCTCTTAGCAGGTTTGATATTGACATCAACATAGCCTTCTTTCGTGGCTTCTTTGGCTTTCTTCTGATAATCCTCTGGGTACCATTCGATGGATTTGTAGAAGATATCTCTTGCTTCTTCGTAGGTGTATTTCTTATCGCTTCTCGCAAGTTCTAAGAAACGGTCATAGGTGTGATATTTCTCTAAGCCTAAGTATTTCTTTCTGAGAGCGTTATATCTCTTCACATCCTCGTTTCTTGTTGAGGCAACCTCAATGAGGTTATGGAAGACGGATTCAGGGATGTTGTTGTGGTAAAGATGCGAGGCAAGGATGGAAGAATATCCTCTTGCTTTCACTTCGGCGTATTCACCCTGGAGAAGCTCGTTATAGATCTCAGCGTAGGTGTTCTTATGCTCATCGAAGTTCTTATATAAAGCCTCGAAGATCCTTTGTCTTTCTTCGCTAGAGTGGGAAGATGCCATTAAACCCGTCCAGTTAGAGGTGTTCACTTCCACTTCTTCACCGTTATCGAGCTTCGCTTTGGCGTTTATCCTATCCGCGGTGCTTAAGGTCGAATACAAAGACCTTGGTCCTCTAAGAAGGACGTTGTAGTTTGAGAGAATGCTTTCGGTTTTGCCATCAAGGACGAACTTTTGGGCGTGGAAGAGTTTCTTCATGCCAAAATCAAGGCCTTGGAATTCCTTATGTTCCTCAAAGAACTTCATGACTTTCTCTTCGCCGATCTTAAGAAGCTCTGGTTCGGCATAGGCAGAGACATTGCCGATCTTCTGGAAGAGGATCATGACTCTGCCAAGTCTCTTGTTGGCGTCTAAGTCTCTCTTGTCCAAGTCACTTGCGCAT